>JBGUMY010000289.1:0-3767 GCA_045117095.1 Bacteroidaceae bacterium
TCGAAGGTGTTGTAGTCACGCTTGTTGAGTTGGTCACCATCTGCCAAGCCACCTGTGTGCTGATAGGTGTAGCCTGCTTGTGCATAAGCGTCAATTTGTACGCGTTTAGCTAAATCTTTTGCCCAATCAGGAATCTGCTGATCTTTGGGTGCTTGTGCATTGATGCTCCCCATGCCTACGAGGCAAAGGAGCATGGTTGAAAGGATAGATTTGATTTGCATAGAATAAAAATAGTTTTATAATGTGTCAAAATTTCAGGCAAAGGTACACTTTCTGTATCATTCTGCCAAAAGAAAGTTAATAAAAGTAAAAGAATGGTGTAGGGTTTCTGCTTTTATATGTATCTTTGTCTCCACAAACCCAACAACGACATCAATGAGGAGATGCCTACTGACCGTCAAGAAGTGGGAAGGCCATCGTACATTCCGCTATCTATTGGGCGACCTTCACGTCGCTCTTGCGGCTGGGAAGCTGCTTGATTTCATGTCAAACCACCCGATTCGGGGCTATTTGTTTACATTTTTATCTCGACTGGCTGATAATTCCCCGAATTTTATCTAAATTTGCACCCGAAAAGGAACGAAGAAAATGGAAAAGTATGTAGAAATTATGGACACGACTCTGCGCGATGGTGAACAGACCAACAGCGTGAGTTTTGTGCCCCATGAGAAGTTGATGATCGCACGTATGTTGCTGATGGACTTGAATGTGGATCGCATTGAAGTGGCATCGGCACGTGTGTCGGATGGAGAGAAGGAGGCCGTGAAAAGCATCTGCCGATGGGCTCGTCAGGCCGAGATGCTGGATAGGGTAGAGGTGCTGGGATTTGTTGATGGCAAGACTTCGCTCGACTGGATTGACGATTGTGGATGTCGCAATATCAACCTGCTCTGCAAGGGTAGCGAACGCCATTGCCGTTTCCAGCTGAAGAAGACCCTCGAAGAACATGTGGCAGATATCCGTCAGAGCATTGCGTATGCTCAGCACTTGGGCATCAGCGTCAATCTCTATCTGGAGGATTGGTCAAACGGCATGAAGGACAACCCCAACTACGTGTTCGGATTTATCGATGCCCTGAAGGATTGTGGTGTGAAGCGTTTCATGTTGCCTGACACCTT
Organism: Bacteroidaceae bacterium; assembly: GCA_045117095.1. Classification (GTDB taxonomy): domain Bacteria; phylum Bacteroidota; class Bacteroidia; order Bacteroidales; family Bacteroidaceae; genus Minthosoma. Next base: position 1,119 of record JBGUMY010000289.1, read on the forward strand.
GGGCATCCTCAATCCGCAACTGACAGCAGCTTTCGTGAGTCAGATGGTGAGCAGCTATCCTGACCTGCATTTCGATTTCCACGCCCATAATGACTATGACCTCGCTACGAGTAATGTCCTTGCTGCTGTGATGGCTGGTTGTCGAGGTGTGCATACCGCTGTAAATGGTCTTGGCGAACGCGCTGGCAATGCTCCACTTTCTTCTGTGCAAGCCATTCTGCACGACCATGCGCATGTGCTGACCCATATCAATGAGGGGAATCTTGGCACAGTCTCCACGATGGTGGAAAGTCTGTCTGGCATCGCCATTCCTCCCAACAAGCCCATCATTGGTGAGAACGTCTTCACCCAGGTGGCTGGTGTGCATGCAGATGGTGACAACAAGAACAACCTCTACTGCAACGACCTCCTACCTGAACGGTTTGGTCGTAAGCGTGAATACGCATTGGGCAAGAACTCTGGCAAGGCGAACATCCTCAAGAATCTCGAAGAGCTTGGCCTTGAACTGACGCCTGAACAGACTCGTCGTGTGACTGACCGCATCATCGAACTGGGCGACAAGAAGCAGCTCATCACTCAGGAAGACTTGCCCTACATCGTGGCTGATGTGCTCAAACACTCGGCTCCTGACGATAAGGTGAAACTCATCTCCTATATGGTTTCTACGGCATACGGCCTGAAACCAATGGCATCTGTGAAACTGGAGGTGAATGGCGATGTGTTTGAGGAATCGGCGATGGGTGACGGTATGTATGATGCGTTCATTCATGCTGTGCGCCACATCTATAAGGACAAACTCAATCGCACCTTCCCTTGGCTCACCAATTATCAAGTCAGCATTCCACCAGGTGGACGAACTGATGCCCTCGTGCAAACCACCATCTCATGGACGTATAATGAAAAGGCCTATCGCACTCGTGCCCTCGATGCTGACCAGACAGAAGCTGCCATCAAAGCTACCGTCAAGATGTTGAATATCATCGAGAATGAAGATTAATCTTGTACTTGAAAGGTTGTGGTTATGAAGAATGCCTTACTGATTTGGTTGGTGCTTTGTTGTGCTTCGATGCATGTCTGGGCACAAAAGAAGGAACTGAAACCTCGTCTGGTGGTGTGTACAGACATTGGTGCACCAGATGTGGAGCCTGATGATATGGAGTCGGCGATACGTCTGATGGCATACGCTGACCAGTTTGAGATAGAGGGCATCTTTATGACTGTGGGATGGAATTGCGACCCATACCCAGCAGCATGGGCTGAATATCTTACGAAAGTGATGGATGCTTACGAGAAGGATGTGAAGCACTTGATGGCACGTTCCAATCAGAAGTCATTTGAGTCTTTGAAGAAAGAGAATGGTAAGCAACGGATAGGTTATTGGCCCAGTCCAGCTTATATTCGTGGACGTGCCATGATGGGAAGTGAACGTGCTGGCATCAAAGTGATCGGAGAAGGGAATGATTCTCCTGGCAGCAATCTCCTGATTCAGTTGGCAGACGAACCTGATGACCGCCCTATTTGGGTGGCATCATGGGGAGGCGCCAACACGTTGGCACAAGCTATTTGGAGAGTCAAGCAGACACGTACCCCAGAGCAAGTACGTCAGTTTGTGAGGAAGTTTCGTGTCTATACAATTACTGACCAGGATATGCAGTACAGTATGCGAATGGATAGGGCATATAGTTCTCATCAATGGCTGCGTCAGGAGTTCAAGGATGATCTGAAATTCATCTGGGATGAAGGAACTTGGCAACTGCAATGTGATTTGGGCAAGGAGCATTGGGAGGAACACGAACAATATATTCAGGGAAAAGGTGCCTTGGGTGCCGAATATCCGAAATACAAATGGGGCGTTGAGGGCGACACACCTTCCTTTCTCTATGTGATGCCCAATGGATTGAGTGACCCTGAAGACCCAACCCAAGTGAACTGGGGCGGCTATCACCAGTTTGGACTTTGTCCTGACTCCCTCACCTATGCTTGGACAAGTTGGAAACAGCCGACCTACGACACCACTCGCGAGTATAAGCGCTATTTCTACCTTGACGAACTGAACGATTTTAAGGCTCGTATGCAATGGGCAGATGAGGGTAGGGGAAACACCAATCCTCATGTGATTGTGAACGGCAAGAAGGGTATTTCTATCATTCATATACAAGCGAAAGCAGGAACTCAAGTCCGTTTGGATGCCTCTCGTTCCTATGATGGTGAGGGTGATGCCCTTTCATTCCTTTGGTGGCAGCAGAAAGAGTTTGGCCTCGATCGTCAGCCCCTTTCCATTATTGCATCAACCTCATCTATTGCTACTGTGCAGATTCCCCAAGATGCAACAGGCAAGGAACTCCATTTGGTATGTGAGGTGCATGACGATGGTCCCTTCCATTTGGTGGCATACCGACGTGTCATCATCAGCGTGGAATAAGAAGAATTTGTATAACTGATTAAATAAACACAAGTACTATGCAAAAGTATGAGAAAATCATTGTGGCAGCCATAGTGGCTGTGGGTCTCTTGATGTTGGGATTGTGCATCAAGGGTGGTATCGACAACTTTACCAACAAAGATCGCCGTGTGACGGTGAAGGGTTTGGCCGAAAGGGAAGTGGATGCTGACAAAGTGACTTGGACGATGAGTGTGCAAGCCTCAGGC
>JBGUMY010000290.1:0-5996 GCA_045117095.1 Bacteroidaceae bacterium
ACGTCACCCATCTGGATGAGTTGTGCCTCGCCGCTCTGCTTTTTGCCGCGCATCCAGAATTCGATGGCGCTGTCATCACTGGCGAAGGTGTTCAGTGCACCCGTATTGATGCTTACGTAATGCTGTCCGTCGAGGCTGACAGCTTTATTCTCATTATTAATATACCATGTCTCGTCAGCCATCGTCATGTGGCGGTTGCGAGCATAGTCGCGAATTTCTTTGCCTTCGCCCTCGTTCATCTTCCAATAGCCGATGAGGTGGCGAGTCGATGGAACTTTCGAACGGCTGCGGTTCAGCAGTGCCGTGGACATGTCATGAGCCTCATCCCAAAGCAACAGCTCGTGGATGGCACCCTTCATCTTCTTGCCGATACTCAGTGGACCATTACCCTCGTAGGTCTTCACGGCCTGATTTTTGAAGAGCGTGGTCTCGCTGGCATCATCGGCCACACAAGCGTTCAGCTTCGTGGTGGCATCATTAGGATTAGACATGCTCAGCGAAAGGAATGCCCACTTCTTCATTGGCACGGTTTTTGTCGAGGTGTAGGTCTCTCCTGCGATGTTCACCACCAGCTTCTTGGCTGAGTTGACGCCCACCGTCAGTTTCTGCGCACCTTGTCCGTGGCTGAGGATTGTACCCTCGCCAGTGATGTTCACCCATGCGTCAATCGAGAAGTCTTTCTTGTTCAGGTTGATGCTGGCTTCGGTGGTGGCAGCGGCTTCAGTGGCCTGCATGCTCAGTGCCGTCTCATGGTCTATCTCTGCACCGTTCAGCACGCCTGTCACAAGGAAGTTGGCAGTCTTGGTCAGTTCACCCTTCAGGATTGTCTCATTGAAGGTCACACTCAGGTCTTCGCCAAAATCGAGGATGCCATCCGTAGGTTCAGGCTGTCCCATTGGACGTGGACGCATCATGTCCTTCACCAGGTCAATCTCGTCGCTGTAGCGGTACACTTCGTCAGCACCGTAGGTAGCTACTGACACAACGCGGAATGTATAGTCGCCGTCACTGTAGGAGGCCATCGGAAGCGTGTAACTTACGCTGGCACCTGTCTTAGGCAGCATTTCATTGTTGTTTGTCTTATTCTTTTTGTCCAGCACATACTCTTTCAGCAGTGTCCAGTCGGTGGCACCCTGCTTCTTGTATTGCAAGCGGAAGGCCTTCAGATTCTTGTAGTTCCTGTCGAAGTTCGAGAACGTCAGCACGAGGTCTTCTCCCGTCTGCGTGTTCATCGTGGTGTTCGAGAGAGCGAGCATCACGTCGGACGATGATGGCACGAAGTGAGCCGAGATAAAGATGGTATCAGCGATATCCTCGGGCTGCGAGTCGGATGCAAACACGATACCGATGTCCTCATAATCCAGCACACTCGTGTTGGTCTGCCTTAATTGCAGCGCCTTCTCCAATGTCTGGTTACCTGGCACTTTGATGAGGCGACCTTCTGTCAGCACCTTGCCATCGATGGATAGCTGTGCACCATTCGGGTTCGTTTCATCGAGTACAAATAGCTTATACGCCACATCGGCGCCTACTTCTGAGGCATTACCTAATTGCAGTGTATAGTTCGCCGCACTTCCTGTCGGCACGTCGCTGACGGTAGGCACATCCACATCAATCTGTGGCACCTCAATCTGCATCGTGGCTTCCATGATGATAGGATAGCTTTCCCCTTCCTTATAATATGAAGTGCGGACTTCGCCCTCATACGGGTTGCTGGTTTGTCCACCACGAGTGCGGAAGATTGGGCTGAACTGTCCATACTTATAGATATCAACCGAAATGGCATCGCTGCCTTCCTCAGCCAACGTGTAGCTGAATGAGGATATCCTCAGCGTGTCCTTATCATCCGAGTCATGCTTTCCGCCAACGGTCTCGTCTTCAAGAGCAATTTCAAATCCAAAGCCAGATGCCTCAAAACCTGTGGTGTTCTCGGCCACGACACCTGCACCGCATGTCCATTCGTATGAATGGCTTGTTGTGGTGTCACATTCTTCAGTATAAGTAACGGAAGAGCCTCCATCGAAGGAGTAGTTCTTCTTCAAGTATCTATCGCGGTTTTGGTATGCCTTCACCTTTTCCATCTCGTTTTGTTCGATGTAGGTCTTCCAGTTCTTGATCTGGGTGGTGATCCAAATCACGGAATCTTCATACAGAGCGCCATCTTTTAACGTCTTTGGAGCTATGGCTGTGTAAGTGTCTTTCTCTCCAAAGTTAGGATCGTCTGATTTCAGCGTAGTCAGATATACCACATTCTCGGTGTTGTTCACATAGCTGTCGATTTCGGCCTGACTCTTCTTAGTTTTGAGCAGTCGCTCAAGCATCGATTGCCAGTTGGGGAACAACACGTTCTCTATGTAGCTGCGCGTATAGTTGAAGCTGGTGCCAAACTGCAGTCCTGTGGTGATCATATCAGCCAATCCCAATGACACGGATTCGCCATCACGCTTGAAGCCCACGTTGCGAGCCTTGCCGAAGAGGATGTTTGTGGCAGTACCGATGTACACGTCACCTTGGTCACCCACAAAGTCTGGCTCTGACGAAGTGCTGATCTCTGTCGTTACAGTCGTCTCGTAGGTCTTTGTCGTGGAGGATTCAGCAGAAGCTTCAATCTTGATGCCTGCACTGAGATCGTCCTTCGATTCGGCAACAATCACATTACCAGCTCCTGGCGTTCCGATGATGGTCTCCGTATGCACGCCAAACTTATGCTGGAATTTTGCGCTGGCGCTCTCGTTCATGTAGCTGCCCCTCATTTCCGTCTTTGTGATGACAGTACCACTTGTCCAAGTGGCAGAAGAGCCTGTGCCTGGAGGGTCGCGAAGCACCATGAGCAACTTGTCGGGACCAGAGGTCACGAAGTTGTTGCCCGTAGGCAGGTCGCCCAGGATGATACCAGCCATACCGCTGCCTTCCCATGGATAAATGCGGCCATCAATGTCATAATCAATAGATATTGTACGCGTGTAAGGACTGGCGACGTTAGGCAGACCAGCCTGCCATACGTATTTTGCTTTACCGAGGCTGTCGAGTTGCAGCTGATTCTCTTTCAGTTCAACCACATCACCTGCTTTGACGGCCTTGCCATCCACGGTGCCAGCCTCCACATAGACGCTCTGCTCTGCTGAGAGGGCATTGTTGATGGTCACCACATTACCTTCCAATGCCACATGTGACTTCTGGTTATTGTCTGCATTGGTGTATTCCTCGTAGCCTTCAATCTCGAAGGTGTAGGGGTCTCCTTTGATGAAGAGTGGACCGCCATACTTGTAGGTCACCTTGCCATTGGTTACGCTGTAGATGTCGCTGATGGTCAGTTCGCCATCATCATCGGTCAATTTGTAGCTGTCGATACCGAACGAACCGTCCTCACGACCTTCCTGCTTCACGGTGAAGGAAGGTGTGCTGTGATAGTTCTGTCTCAGGAGCGTATTGTATTCGTACAGTTCATACGCCGTGCCGTCCTCGTTGTAGAGCGTGTCACTCAGCGTGATGTTGGGGTTGGTCAGGTCGATGGTGGTTGATTCTCCCACTTTCAGACCGCTTTTCACCACCTTCATGTCACTCACCTTATATTGCAGTGGTGGCACCATGGCAGAGAATTCACCCGTCTCAGCGTCGGTGCGGATGAAGAACTTCTTGCAGTCATCAGCACCTGCGCCGCGCCATGCTTCGCTGTTGATGGCAGAAGTGGCCGATGTGATGGGCACTGTGGCGGTGTTGGTTTCGTAGCTGAAGGAGGTTTCCGTCACCTTCTTCACCACGTTCATGCGTGGGGTCTCGTTCAGCGGAGTGAGGATGAACTCCGTCACACCGATGTTGTTGACGCTCTGGCCGAAGCCCACAGGCTTGTTGCCTTCAATGCTACCACCCACGATGCGACCCGTGAAGTTCACCAGTGTCTCGTCGTAGAACTCCAGGTCGGCGATGATTTGGTCGAAGGTGTGCTTCTCGCCCGTCGCGTTATCGTCGGCGGGATAGCGTCCGTTCTTAGCGAAGACGTGTCCGCTCTTGGCCACGGTGATGACGTGGTCGCCGATGGGCACGCTGATGGTGTACGTACCCTTCTCGTCGGTCACGATGGGCTCGCCATCCTTCGAGCAGATGACGCCATCCACGTAGAAGTTCACGCCCTCCACGGGATAGTCCGTGCCAGCATAGTAGATGGTACCGCTGACTGGGAAGGAAGAGATGTCCTCGAAGTCCACGGCGCTGTGGTTCAGCATCGACATGTTCACATAGCGCGACTGGTAGGCGGGCTTGAACTCATGGATGCCGAGTGTAGGAGTGATGGTGTAGCTGGTGCCTTCGCCCGAGAATGGAACGCCGCGCACCTCGAATGTACCTTGTTCGTTGGTGTAGGCCATCAGGCTCAGCTCCTCATCCTTTGGCACGTAGGTGTCGCTGGTGGCGGGCACGGTGGTTACACCATGACGTCCGTTACCGATGTTATTTGTCTTCGAGAAGTCGTAGGCGATGGTCTGTCCCTCGATGCCCTCATCCATCGGCCAGTAGATGGCCAGGTCGGACTCAGCGCCAGACAGCGGATGGTTGTAGTTTCTCAGGATGTCCTTTTCGCTCAACGCTCTGGTGAAGAAGCGGAACTCGTCCACATAACCCTTGTACGTGGGCTGTTCGGCATCGTCCAGATAGGCGAGGTTCACCTTCACGGCATCCTTGTCGCCGCCTTCGATGCTGGGGAGTTTGGTGCCGCTGAGGGCCACTGCCTTTTGCAGTTCGCCATCCTTGGCCACATAGAACGTGGTGGTGCCGGCTGCTGCGCTATAGACGCACGTCACCTGACGCCACTCGCCGCGTGGGATGGCAAGCGTGGTGGTCTGGGCGGTCGAACCCACCTTGGTGCCCAAGAGATATTGCTTCTTGCTCTGGTCATATTTCATGGTGATGCTGAAGAGACCATCCACGTCGAAGAGCGTGTAGGTCTGGCCATCCTCGCCCATCTCGTTGAGGCTTGGGCTGACGTAGAGCTGCACGGAGAAGTCCTTGCCGAAGAGCTTCTTCAAACCCTTGGCGGTGGTGTTGTAGGTGATACCCGACTTGGTGCCGCTGAACTTGAGCGAGCGCATCACGTTGATCGTCTGGCCGTCGGCATTGTTCTGATGCAGGGTCACACGTGCTCCCTCCACAGCGGTGCCGGTGCCATAGCTGATGCGTCCGCTGATGACACCTGTCGAGACGCTGAAACCATCGGCCTGCACGGCGGTGTTCTCCTCGCGGTTGTTGTTATACATGGTCCATGGCAGGACTTGGTATTCGTTGTAGCTGCCGGGCAGAGCCGTCACATCGTCATAGCTGTAGCTCGATGCCGTGCCCGAAAGTGTGGTCAGCGTCATCCAGTCATCGGGATCGACACTGCCGAGCGGACGGCGCTGGATGTCGAGATAAGTCAGTGTGCTACCGATCTGCTTCACCCCAATCTTCAGTTTCACCATGTTGCTGTAGGTGCCGCGTGTGGCGGAGAGTTCGGTCACGTAGCTCATGCCAGCCAGACGACCCGTCACGGGTTGGGTCACATAGTCCTTGTCGAACACGGTCACCTTCAGTCGGTAGCGATAGGCTTGGAAGGCTTGCAGACCCTGCATGTCCTCGAAGCTGCCCGTGGTGGTCGATTTGCTGGTGATGGAGAAGGTCTTCACTTCCTCCCACGTTATGTCGTTGGTGGAGCGTTCCACGTAAATCGTGTAGGGATGTGATGAAGCATTTTCAAAACCTACATGACTCCACGAGAAAACGATCTTATCTTCCAGGTCGTTGGTTGTTTTCAGGTCAGAGAAGATAGATGCGAGACGTTCCAGTTTCCCTTCGACTGTCTGCGACAACTCGCTGCGCTCTGTGCCAGCAGGCGAGTTCGTGGGAATGAATATCACTTTATATTCATAGTCCTTGTCATACGCCAGCGCGGCATCATCATCTTCATACTGACGTTGGCTATAAGCGAGGTCGGTGGAAGTGAGCAACTTCCATTGGGTGTCGTCTTT
>JBGUMY010000291.1:0-2445 GCA_045117095.1 Bacteroidaceae bacterium
AATGAGCAGTTGCAGAACGATATCGTCATCCCTGTCGAGAAACTCCAAGGTGCCAAGAATGGCGACAAGGTGGTGGTGAAAGTCACGAGTTGGCCTCTGCGTGCCCGTAATCCGATCGGCGAGGTGGTAGATGTGCTGGGGGCTGAAGGGGACAATACCGCTGAGATGCATGCCATCCTCGCAGAGTTTGGCCTTCCTTACAAATACCCTGAACAGGTGGAAGCTGCGGCCAATCGTTTGGATGCCGACATCACGGAGGCTGAACTGAGTCGGCGAGAGGACTTCCGCAATACCTTCACCATCACCATCGACCCACGTGATGCCAAGGATTTTGACGATGCCATCTCCATCAAGCGCCTCAAGGACGGGCTTTGGGAAGTGGGTGTCCACATTGCCGACGTGAGCCACTATGTGCTCGAAGGCTCCATCATCGACAAGGAGGCGCAACAGCGTGCCACGTCCATCTATTTGGTGGATAGAACCATCCCCATGCTCCCTGAACATCTGTGCAACCAACTCTGCTCCCTTCGCCCCAACGAAGAGAAACTGACGTTCTCTGTCATCTTCGAGATGAATGACGAGGCTGAGGTGCTCAATCATCGGATCAAGCACACCATCATCAAGAGTTGTCGCCGCTACACCTACGAGGAAGTGCAATATCTGCTCGAACAGAATGGCGAGGCTCGTGAATGTGAACTGATCAGCAAGGGGGAGATACAGCCAACCCAACCCATTCCTGCCCAAGAGGTGTTGCCCGATACCGAACTCCATGCGTTCCGTGACAACCTCGCACCGATCGATCCCTTGAAGATCCCAGTCACCCCTGTCCCTGCCGACCATCGCAAGGGCGAGTATGCCGACTTGCTCATCACCCTCAATCGCATGGCGCACCAGTTGCGCGACAAGCGTTTCAGGGAAGGTGCCATCGATTTCGACCGTGAGGAGCCTCGTTTCGAGATTGATGAGCAAGGCAAGCCCATCCGCGTCTATTTCAAGCATGCCAAAGATGCCAACAAACTTGTGGAGGAGTTCATGCTCCTCGCCAACAGGACGGTGGCTGAGAGTGTGGGCAAGGAGAAGAAACCCAAGACCTTGCCTTACCGTATCCATGATATGCCCGACATCAACAAACTCGATAACTTGGCGGCGATGGCTTCCCGTTTCGGTTTCCACCTCTTGGCCCAAGGTAAGAAAGAAGATGTGGCCAAGAGCCTGAATGCCCTCCTGAAGGATGTGCAAGGCAACCGTGTACAGAACCTCATCGAGATGGCATCACTGCGAGCCATGCAGAAAGCCGTCTATTCCACCTTCAACATCGGACACTATGGACTGGGCTTCGATTATTACACCCACTTCACTTCCCCCATCCGCCGTTATCCTGACTTGATGGTGCATCGACTCCTCACACGCTATGAGGAGGGTCATGAAAGTGCCTCTCAGAAGAAGTACGAAGCCCTTTGCGAACACTCCTCTCAGATGGAGCAACTTGCAGCCGCCGCTGAGCGTGCCAGCATCAAATACAAGCAGGTGGAGTTCATGTCTGACAAGTTGGGGGAGGAATTCGATGCCCATATCAGCGGCGTGAGCGAATTTGGTGTCTATGCTGAGATTGACGAGAACCACTGCGAGGGACTCATTGCTGTCCGTTTCTTGGGCGATGAGGCTTTTGACTTCGACGAAAATAATTTCTGTCTGGTTGGACGTCAGACACACCATCGCTTCTCCTTGGGTGATCCCATCCGCATCAAGGTGGCACAAGCCAACCTCTTCCGCAAACAATTGGACTACGAACTTGTCAGTCACGAGTCCTCCCTCTATACCAACACTCCCGTTTTCTACGAATCCTTCCTCAAAGAAAGAGGACGTGGAGCCAAGCACACAGGCAAGGCACCCAAACGGGAACGCAAAGAGGGTGGTAGGCAGAAGATGCGCAAGCGGAAATAAGATCAAACCCTGTAAGAGGAAGGACGTGGAACCCCCAAGTTCCCGTCCTTCCTCTTTTTTGTCCCTCGCCCCTTCCTCTTAAAACTTCCCAATCCGTTTCGTGGTTTAAACGTGAGTTCGACATAAGAAATTGCGGCAGGCCGCCGAAGGAAAAATAGATAAAAACAATGAAAAATAAATAAAAATAGAGATATGTTTTTATATCTTTATCTATTTTTCATTATTTTTCTTTCAGCGGTCTGCCGCAATAAAACAATCGGCTCTTATACCGACCTGACGTTGGTCTTAACAATAATGTCCAACAATTGACCAACAATTTTCCTCTGATGAATGGGTTGATAAAGTCACACAGATACCACAGATATTCACAGAAAAGCTATGCAGGGTGTTTTGTGTTTAGACGATAATTTCCAACAATTGACCAATAATTTTCATCTGATGGAGTAAATTGATATAGAAAGAAGGATTCTTAAAAACTCGTTTTTACCATCCTTCATTCAC
>JBGUMY010000292.1:0-5628 GCA_045117095.1 Bacteroidaceae bacterium
GGTGAAACGAACGAGGTGGAGTTAAAGCGTGTGTTTTATTTGATGGGTGGATGCAATATTAAGTTCAAAAATTCGTTAATATCAATACAGCCTGCTTTTCTGGTGCAGTCAGATTTTGATATGTGGCGTGAGGATGTGCAGTGCAAAGTGATGTATGAAAAGGATGAGAAGAAATTCTATGGTGGTGCGGGGTACAGTCCCAACAAATCGGTAACACTGCTGATAGGAGGCGTGTTTCATGGCGTCAGTCTCGGCTACAGCTACCAACTCTACACAGGCGGTATAGGAGCACTCCGTGGAAGCCATGAGGCGATATTGAGTTACCAAACCGACCTCGACATGTTCAAGAAGGGAAGAAACAAACATCAAAGTGTGAGATGGTTGTAGTGGAGAATTGAGGAGCAAGAGCAGAGGGGCAAGGAGCAAGAGTTGGGGTTAGGATTAACGTTAAGGTCATAATTAAAACTAAATATAGACGATGAAAAGATTATTGTTTGCGATCTGCTTGGTGACGCTCGTGCTGACGGTGGTCTCGTGCTTCTCTTCGAGAGGAGGTTCGAGTGCATCGGGTGGCGAGGTCACAGGCGTGAGCGGCACGTCGATGGGTGAGCCAGCACCCTACGGCATGGTATTGGTGAAACGTGGCAGCCTCAAGATGGGTACGGAGAAGACCGATAGCCTTTGGGGTAAAGATGTGCCTACGAGGGACATCAGCGTGGATGCGTTCTGGATGGACGAGAAAGAAGTGACGAACTCGATGTACAGACAGTTTGTCTATTGGGTGCGTGATTCCATCATCCGTGAGCGTCTGGCTGATCCTGCATACGGAGGCGACGAGAGTTATAAGATTGAGGAAGATAAGTATGGCGAGCCCGTCACACCTCATCTGAACTGGAACAAAGCTTTGCCACGCAATCCGGATGAAGACCAGGAGCGTGCCATGGAGAGTGTCTATACGACACATCCTGTCACAGGCGAGAAAATGTTGGATGTCAGCCAGTTGAATTATCGCTATGAGGTATTCGACTACGTGATGGCAGCCAAGCGTAAATATCGTCTCAAGAATGGTGGTGACCGTGGCTATGGTGCATCACCACTGGAAGAGCGTAACCTGAACACCGATTTCGACAACGACCCCAATGAGGTAGTGATGATTTCGAAAGATACGGCGTATGTGGACGATGATGGTGTCATCCACCGCGAGACCCTGACCCGTCCTCTCAGCAGCATGTGGGACTTCGTCAACACTTATATAGTCAATGTATATCCTGACACGACTTGCTGGATCAACGATTTCCAGAATGCAGAGAACGAGGTCTATATGCGTCTCTACTTCACCCATTCCAATTTTAACGAATATCCCGTGGTGGGTGTGAACTGGGAACAGGCCAATGCTTTCTGCAACTGGCGTACAGACTTTCTCATCAAAGGTTTAGGACCACAGGCAAAGTTCGTGCAACGTTATCGCCTGCCGACTGAGGCTGAGTGGGAATTTGCTGCCCGTGGTAAGGATGGCAATGAATTGCCTTGGGAGCAGAATGGTGTGGCAAGCGACAAGGGTTGCTACTATGCCAACTTCAAACCAGACCGAGGCAACTACACAAAGGACGGCAACCTCATCACATCGAAAACAGGTATCTACAGCGCCAACTCCAATGGGCTCTATGACATGGCGGGCAACGTGGCAGAATGGACAAGCACGGTCTATACTGAGGCCGGTGTGCTCTCCATGAGCGACATGAACCCTACCCTCACCTACAACGCTGCCAAGGAAGATCCATACGCCCTGAAGAAAAAGAGTGTGCGTGGCGGTTCATGGAAAGACCCAGAGAGTTTCATTAAGAGTGCATGGCGTTCGTATGAATATCAGAATGTGGGTCGCTCCTTCGTCGGCTTCCGATGTGTGAGGTCGCAAGTGGGAACGGCATCGAAAGTAAAGAAATAAAAGACCCACCCCTCAACCTCCCTGCGAGGGAGGGAGTGGTTACTCATAACAATAGAATTATCGTACTAAAATAGTAGAATCTCCCCCACAAATATTCTACTCCTCCCATTGAAGGGAGGCGGGGGAAGGGTCTTTATGGCAACACAATATACAGGCATACAGAAGTGGCTCCGCACGAAGAGGGGGCAGACCTTCCTGAACTATGCATACAGTTGGGGCGCATCCGTCGTGATTGCAGGTGCCCTGTTCAAACTTACCCACATTGATGGTGCCGACATCATGCTCTTCTTGGGTATGGGTACTGAGGTCATCGTGTTCTTCTTGGCAGGTTTCGAGCCACAGGAGAGTATGGATGCGCAGGAACTGGCAGAAGAGGTGGCAGAAAATGCAGCCATTGCAGCACAGGTTAACTCATCTCTTTCCGAAGAAACGGTGGCAGCTTTGGCCAATGCGGCCACAGGTATGGCCAATGCCCCTATCAGCGGTGGCACTGTAGTTGTTGGCGGTGGCGGTGTGCCAGGAGGTGGCACAATTGTCATCAATGGTGGTGGTGGTTCCACTGGCGAAGTTTCCAACAAACCTGTGGATGCTGCGCAGTTGGCAGAAAACATCTCGGCAGCTCCTGTATTCCGTTCGGCCCAGTTCCAAAGCATGGCGCCTGAAATGCAAGAGGCTACCAAGGCCTATGTGGAGCAACTCACCGAACTCACCGACACCCTCAAGAAGGTGGCAGAGCAGAGTGCTCGTCTCACTCGCGACTCCGAAGAGATGGAGAACATGAACCGCACACTCACTGGCATCAACCGCTTCTACGAGATGCAGTTGAAGAGTGTTGGCACGCAGTCGGCTACCATCGACGAGGTGAACGACCAGACCAAGAAACTTGCTGGTCAGCTGCAAGAACTCAACGAGGTGTATGCCAAGATGGTTGAGGCGCTGAAGATGAAAATTGGCTAATGTACCATATACCATTTATAATGTACAAGATAGGCTGACGCAATGCCTGTACTCCGCATGGTAAATTATACATTGTATATGGTAAATAGTAAATGAAGTTATGATACGAAAGAAATTAAGTCCGCGACAGAAGATGATCAATCTGATGTACGTTGTGCTCATGGCAATGCTGGCGCTCAACGTATCTTCGGATGTGCTCGAAGGTTTCTCGCTCGTGGACGAAGGTCTGAATCGCACGAAGGTCAATTCCACCACTCAGAACGAGGCCATCTATAAGCAACTGGAAGAGGCGATGAAGCAGAATCCAGAGAAGACGCGCCAGTGGTACGACAAGGCTCAGCAAGTGCGCAAGATGTCCGACTCGCTCTACACATTGGCGGAGAACCTGAAGTGGGAGATTGTGCGCGAAGCCGATGGAAGCGATGCCGACCTCAACGATATAAAAGGGCGTGACAACCTTGAGGCTGCCACCCACGTGATGCTTGCTCCAAGCATCGGCAAGGGTAGTCAACTGAAGAAGGCGATTGAAACTTATCGCGATGGCATCACCGCCATGATTAACGATGAGGGTCAGAAGAAGATTGTCCGTTCCAACCTTACGACCAGTGTTCCGAAGAAGGCGAAATTGCAAGGCAAGAACTGGCAGGAGTATATGTTTGAGAACACCCCTGTGGCAGCAGCAATCACACTGCTAACCAAACTCCAGACGGATGTACGTCATGCGGAAGGAGAAATGCTTCATCAGTTGGTGGCCAACATCGACGTGAAGGATGTGCGTGTGAATGAGATTCAGGCATTGGTCATCCCCAGTGCACAAACGGTAGTGCGAGGTGGCAAGTTCACGGCTCAAATCATCATGGCAGCTGTCGATACGACTCAGCGTCCTGAGATTTATGTAGGCAACACGCTTTTGAAGTCGGAAAACGGACGCTACGAGACCATTTGCGGATCCACAGGCGACTTTACCTTAAAAGGGTATCTCGTCATGAAGAACGGTAATGGCGAAACCATTCGTCGCGAATTCTCTCAGCCATATACTGTGGTGGAACCATCGGCAACGGTGAGTGCGACAATGATGAATATGCTCTATGCGGGTTATCAGAACCCTATCAGCGTCAGTGTGCCAGGCATACCGAACAACAAGATTAGCCTTTCGATGACCAACGGAACGCTTACCCATAAGGAGGGTGGCAACTATATCGCTGTGCCATCGCAGATAGGTGAGAACGCTGTTACCTTCACGGTTACGGCACAAAACGAAGGCCGTCAACAGGAAATGGGTAAGTTCACGTTCAATGTACGTAAACTCCCCGATCCAACAGGTTATCTTGAATATGCGGATGCCAAAGGCAATGTCACCCGATTCAAGGGTGGACGCATCTCGAAGCAGGCTATTGTGGCAGCAGGAGGCATTGGAGCCGCCATCGATGATGGACTGCTCAACATCTCTTTCCGAGTGCTCGGTTTCCAGACACGTTTCGTAGATAACATGGGTAATGTGGTGCCAGAGGTCAGCAACTCTGCTTCTTTCACGCCCAACCAGTTGGCCCGCATCCGTTCCCTTACAAGAGGAAAACTCTTCAACATCAGCGAAATCCGTGTCGTAGGACCTGATGGCATTGAGCGAACATTGAAGACTCCAGTGGAGGTTCTTATCAATTAAAAACAGGAAGACCCTCTCCCCAACCCTCCCCCATCATGGGGAGGCAGGCATGCGGGATGTTTGGGACGAAATAATATAAAGAATAAGTAACTCTAAAAAATATCCCTCAATAGGAAACTGACCAGATGGCTCTCCCCATGACGGAAGAGATGTCCGAAGGACAGAGAGGGTCTAAAATTATGAGACGTTTTATATTCATATTATTATCACTCTGCATGACGGGCAGCATGATTGCCCAGCCGCAGAAGAGCCGTGTGCAGACCACACGCAACACCGCTGCTGCCAAGAAAACCACAACGGCGGCGGGGCAGGATCGTGCCAGCCTCATGTTCCCTACTGCTGTCGATGTGCCTGAGGATCCCAGTTGGCGTCGCGACATCTACCGTTCCATCGACCTGACCAAGGACGAAAATGCCGCACTCTACTATCCTGTGGAGCCACAGGGAGGCAACATGAACCTCTTCACCCTCCTCTTTAAGTTGCTCAACACAGGCAAGATTCCCGCCTACGATTATCAGTTGGACGGTGTGGAGAACTTCCAGCAAAGCAACCGCATGCATTTCAAAGACATGTTGGAGCGTCAGGGCATTTTCTACGAGGTGGAGGGCAACACCATCAAGGTGGAGCAGGCCGATATCCCTTCTGCAGATGTACTCAGTTACTACGTGAAGGAGAGCAGTTACTACGACCAAAACACGGCAACCTACCACAGCCGCATTGTGGCACTTTGTCCTGTGCTGCATCGTGTTGCTGATGAGTTTGCTATTCGAGAGTACGTGGGTGAAGACGGAGAGGAGATGGAGCAGGAAAAAAACGTGCAGAAGTTCCCGCTTTTCTGGGTGAAGTACGACGATGTTAAGACCTACCTCAGTGGTCAGGACGTGATGACGAGCAACCTCAATAACGCTGCCCGTATGTCAATTGATGATTTCTTCTCCACCAATCACTATAAGGGCGATATTTATATGACCACCAACATGCAGAACAAGTCGCTGCAGCAGTATTGCGCTACCGATTCCCTTCTGAAGAAGGAACAGAACCGCATCGAGAAACAGATCTCCGA
>JBGUMY010000293.1:0-11149 GCA_045117095.1 Bacteroidaceae bacterium
ATTCCCAAGGTACTTATGGTCAGCATCCCATCCTGCCTGTGCGGATTGATAGCGGCTGCCACAGCCAGTTATCATCGCGGACTGGACCTCGACAAGGATCCCGTTTTCCAGGCCCGCCTGAAGATTCCTGAGCAGCGTGACTACATCTATGGCAGCGGTGCCACTACGCTCGACAAGGTGATTCCCATCGAAGCCAAACGCGCCGTCTATATATTCCTGGCAGCTCTGGGCGTTATCGTCTTGTTTGCCGTCGTACCGTCGCTGTTGCCTGCATGGGATGGTCAGCCGCTGAAGATGAACATCGTCATCCAGATTGTGATGATTTCTGCGGCCGCGCTGATGATTATCATCTGCAAGGCCTCGCCCAAGAAAGCCGTAGCAGGTCCTGTGTGGCAGTCGGGTATGGTGGCTGTAGTAGCTATTTACGGTATTGCATGGCTTGCCGACACCTACTTCTCAAACTACATGACAGAGATGCAGACCATGCTGGCTGATATTGTGCGCCAATACCCCTGGTCCATAGCCATTGTGTTCTTCCTGGTCTCGGTGCTCATCAACTCGCAAGGAGCCGTCGTTGTCGCTATGTTGCCGTTAGCCTACTCTTTGGGCATAGAAGGTCCCGTGCTGTTGGGTGTGCTGCCGTCGGTCTACGGATACTTCTTTATCCCCAACTATCCCTCTGACATTGCTACGGTCAACTTCGACCGCTCTGGCACCACGGTCATCGGAAAATATCTGCTGAACCACTCCTTTATGATGCCGGGTCTCGTATGCGTCTTCATATCCACCATCGTGGCATATACCATTACCATGATCATTTATTAATTAATAAAAAACATACCATTATGAATAAGAGCGAAAATTTTGTGATTACCATAAATCGTGAGATCGGCTCCGGAGGTCGAACCGTAGGTAGTAAACTTGCAGCTAAACTGGGTGTGCCTTTCTACGACAAGGCACTCGTAGAGGCTCTCATGGAGCAATACCACCTCTCCGCCGAGGAGATAGAAGAGCTGAAGGGTCGCAAGCAAGACTGGTGGACTGAGTTCAAACACATATTAGGCATAGCCAGTGCAAAAAGCAACGCCATCATCAGCGAACCCGATCTGTACAAATCTGCCGACATTTTCAAGGCCGAACAGAAAATACTTCTCAACATCGCTGCCAAGGGTTCGTGCGTAATAGCAGGACGCAGCGGCTTCTTCGTTTTTCAGGACCACCCCAACCATTTAAACGTTATGATTACAGCCCCCATGGAGCATCGCATCCAGCGTTTGATGTCCAAGCAAGATATTAACGAGAAGGATGCCAAGGACATCATTCGGAGGGTCGACGAGATGCGCGAGAACTATATCCAGAAATATACGGGTACTACACGCTACGACCTCCGCAACTACGATCTTGCCGTCAGCATGCAGGGTAAAACGGAAGACGAGGTGGCTGATTTGATTTTCCAATATATTGGCTCCAGACAGTTGACTATCTGACTGAGCGTGGGATATAATATTAATTATTGTTGTCCGCTAAACTTTGATTCCTCTCGCACGTGTGCGCATAAAGAAAATTTGGGCTGATTCTCGCATGAGATTCAGCCCTTTTGGCTATCTTTGCAGCTACCAAACTCAAACGACAACCCAATCATGGGCGATTACAGATTACAGATTACAGTTTTATAGGGAGCCAATTCCTATGAATGCAAACAAAGGGTAGTAAGTGTTAAAAAATTTTTACTACTATATATATGTAATATATATAGTAGTAAACTTCTCCAGCCACATTTTTTACTGCTCATGAGAAAACTGTAATCTGTAATCTGTAATCGACAGGCACCAAATCCTGGTTATATCTTGAGCCGGTACCCCCAGACTGACGAGGCGGTGGCTCAACGCCTTTGAAGCTCGGCCTCAATGCCTTTGAGGCGGTGGCTCAAAAAAGTGAAAAGTGAAAAATCTAAAATGGATGTAAAACCTTGTTGTACATAATGAAAAAAAGTTGTAACTTTGCAAGCGGATTGAGAAATGGATAGACAATGCGTAGGTTCCTATACATATTATTCTTGATGGCTTTTGCCACTTCACTTCATGCCCAGCAGGATGAGGAGGCAACCCATGTGCTGTCGTACATCCAGAAGGCGATGAACTTCAATCAGGTGGTGCCACAGGAGAAGGTGTATCTGCACTTTGACAACATGGGGTACTTCGAGAATGAGACGATGTGGTTCAAGGCGTACGTGACAAGGACGGACAATGGGAGGGCGACGGACTTGAGCAAGGTGCTGTATGTGGAACTGCTGAATCCAAGCGGGGATGTGCTCAAGACACAAAAGTATCCTATCGATTCGTTGGGACAGGCACATGGAGACATGAAACTTGACACGATCTTTGGTTCTGGGTTCTATGAGGTGAGAGCTTACACAAGATATATGACCAATTGGGGCGTGAATGCCGTCTTCTCACGAGTGTTCCCCATCTTCAAGGCGCCTACGGAAGAGGGGAAATATGATGATTTGACCATCCGCACGATGCTGTATGAGGACAGAGACCCCAACAATCGCGATAGAACAGACTCCCTCTACTTGAAGGCCATTGATGAGGGCATCTACACGAGTGACTTGATGAAGACGGTGAGTGTGCAGTTCTATCCTGAAGGGGGCAATCTCATCAGAGGCAAGCGATGTCGAGTCGCTATGCTGGTTGTGGATGACAATGGAAGGCCTTATCAAGGGAAAGGGTTTGTCACCAATGAGAAAGGCGACACGTATGCCTCTGTGCAGACGGATTCTTTGGGTAGAGGTTTGTTTGAATTGATTCCTGACACGGATTCCCTCACTTTCCAGATTCGCAACCTGAAGAAGAGCACACAGAAACAAGTGCAGTATTTCCCTTTGCCAAAGGCAAGAACGGAGGGATGTGCGTTGACTTTTGATGCGGTGAGTGATGAGATGCTGTCTACGCTGCAATGTACGGATAGCCTGTGTGGACATCTGTTAGGTTATGTGCTGATGCATAATGGCAACATCATCTATTGTGATACGGTGACAGCAAGCCCTCTCATCGAGATTGAGTTGGACAGGCAACGACAGCAGGAGGGTGTGAGTCAACTGACCGTGTTCGACAGCAAGGGCGAAATCCTGGCAGAACGGCTCTTCTTCATCTGTCCGAAACAGGATGATGCTGACAGCATCCGAATCATGTCGAAGACCAGCAAATTGAAACCTTGTGGGAAGGTGGAACTGGAGTTGCAGGCACAGCCCAACGCTTACCTTTCCTTCTCTGCGATGGATGCGGAGACGATGACCAACGGTAAACAGGGAAACATGAAGACATGGATGTTGCTCTCCTCCGAAGTGAAGGGCTATATCCACAATATAGACTACTACTTTGAGGCCGATGACAAGGAACATCGAGCAAGTGCCGACCTGCTGATGCTGACGCAAGGATGGAGACGTTACGACTGGCGGCTGATGTCAGAGCAGTACATCTTCAGAAAATCGGAACCCATCGAGGACAAGCTGTACATTTTTGGTCAATTGAAAGAATACAGGAAACGGAATCCTGTCAATCATGTCCATTTACAGATGTTCCTCTATAACCAAAGCGGCCAAAGCCTCAGAGGGGAGACAACAACGGACTCCTTGGGCAACTATGCCTTTGAGGTGCCTAATGTGGATGGGGAGTGGTTGATGCAGATTTTTACTCGGAAAGACACGAAGCGTGGCGAGAAGCGGAAGACGTACTATGTGGGCATCGACCGACAGATATCGCCTGTCGCCAGATTCATCACGCCTGTCGAGGCAGAGATACAGCACCCTCTGGCCGCAAATCTCTTCGTGAACCGAGAAGAGGGTAATGAGGAGGAAGATGAGTTTGTGCCCATCACGAAGAAAGACCATGTGTTGGAGAATGTGACGGTGAAGGCAAAGAAGCGGTACTTCACCAACGATGAGTTCACCTACAAGAATGAGAAATACGGCAGTCAGTACGCCACGATCTACTACAACATGGACAGGGAAAGGGACAACGTGTTGGACAAAGGAGAGAAGCTTCCCTATCTGTTTGACTTCCTGAAGGAAAGGAATCCACTCTTCGAGTATGACAGCAAAAACTGGACAGTTCCCCCCAAGTATGCAGGACGATTTATCTCCTGGATTGTGGACAATGGAGCACGGAGGATGTCCACCCCTGTGGACTTGTTGTGGTTGGACGAAGTGAAGTCTATCTATATTGTCCCCAATCATCCAAGCGACATGGATGACAGGGTGAGAATATACGTGTATGAGCACATCATCTTCACTTCTGAGAGCAAGAAAGGACTTCGCCGTACCTACTTCCAAGGCTTCAATCAACCCTCCACCTTCAAGATGGAGGACTATAACGTGATTCCTCCTATGGCTGACTTCCGCCGCACCATCTATTGGAACCCTGACATCAGGACAGACAAGGATGGCAAGGCCAAGGTGGAGTTCTTCAACAATTCAACCTGTCAGGAGATGTACATCAGCACAGAAGGGATAACTGAAGACGGAATCATATTGGTGAATGAATAAAAATCCCCGCCTTCATAAAAGACGAGGATTCTTATATGACTAAAAAGTCCTATTTTTTATTCCCATTCAATTGTTGCTGGGGGTTTGGAGGAGATGTCGTAGCAGACGCGGTTGACACCTTTGACGTTGCGGATGATTTGGTTGCTGACCTCGGCAAGGAACTCGTAGGGGAGTTTTGCCCAATCGGCAGTCATCGCATCGGCAGAGGTGACAGCACGGAGAGCAATAGGATGCTCGTAGGTACGTTCATCGCCCATCACACCCACACTCTTCACCTTGGAAAGAAGGATGGCACCTGCCTGCCAAATCTGGTCGTAGAGAGACACTTCGATGGTTCCATCAGTCATGTCGGCTGGCACACCAGCAGCAAGCACCTTGCGGGCTTCCTCGCCTGAGAGCTTCACCTTCCAGTTGCGGAGACCACGAATGAAGATGTCATCGGCATCCTGCAAGACACGCACCTTCTCTGGGGTGATGTCGCCCAAGATACGCACAGCAAGACCTGGCCCTGGGAAAGGATGACGCGTGATGAGATGTTCTGGCATCTGAAGTTGGCGACCCACACGACGCACTTCGTCCTTGAAGAGCCACTTGAGGGGTTCGCAGAGTTTGAGACCCATCTTCTCAGGCAGACCTCCCACGTTATGGTGGGACTTGATGACCTTACCTGTAATGTTGAGCGACTCAATGCGGTCAGGATAAATCGGGCCCTGTGCAAGCCACTTCGCACCCACAATCTTCTTGGCTTCAGCCTCAAACACATCAATGAACCCTGCACCAATAATCTTACGCTTCTTCTCTGGTTCGGACACTCCAGCCAATTCTGAATAGAACTTCTGCGAGGCGTCGACACCCACCACATTGAGACCCAAGCACTCGTAGTCGCGAAGCACATCGGTGAACTCGTTCTTGCGGAGGAGACCGTTGTTGACGAAGATGCAGGTGAGGTTCTTGCCGATGGCACGATTGAGCAGCACAGCAGCCACAGAGGAATCGACACCACCAGAGAGACCCAAGATGACCTTATCGTCGCCCACCTGCTCACGAAGTTCTGCGACCGTCTGATCCACGAACGAGGCTGGTGACCAGTCCTGCTTGCCGCCACAGATATCGACCACAAAGTTCTTCAGGAGTTGGGTGCCATCGATGGAATGGAACACCTCTGGGTGATACTGCACACCCCAAATCTTCTCATCGTTGGCTGCATAGGCAGCGTACTTGACGGTCGCTGTGGAGGCGATGCAACGGAAACCCTCTGGCAACTTGGTGATGGTATCACCGTGTGACATCCACACCTGGCTGTTCTCAGCAAAGCCCTTCAGGATGGGATTGCCCTCCTCCATATATTCGAGGTTGGCACGTCCGTACTCGCGAGTGCCTTCTGGCTCCACCTTGCCTCCAAACGTGTGTGCCATCAACTGGGCACCATAGCAGATGCCAAGGATGGGATACTTGCCACAAATCTGGGAGAAGTCAAGTTTGAAAGCACGCTCCTCATACACACTATAAGGCGAGCCTGACAGGATGACACCTATCACATCAGGGTCATTCTGTGGAAACTTGTTGTAGGGCATGATTTCGCAGAACGTGTTGAGTTCTCGCACACGGCGACCAATCAACTGGGTGGTCTGCGAACCAAAGTCCAAAATGATGATTTTCTGCATATCTATTCTTAGAAGTTACAAAATGGTCTTGACGGCCTCGAGCATGCCCTTCTCCTGAATGAGGTCGAGGTCTTTCTTGACGAGATCGGTGAGGCCAGGAACAGTCTTGTTGAGGTCTTCCTTCCAAATGTTCTCAGCTGCGAGCACACCCTCTGCCACCTTCTGCGTGTCACCTGTCGCCCAAAGGTCTTTGAGCAATTGCATGATTTCAGGAGCATCGTTAGGCTCGATTGGAGCGCCATCGGCACGGGTGCCACCTTTATAATAAGTGATGATGGCTGCAAGTCCGAAGACAAGACCCTGTGGGAGTTCGCCCTTGCGCTGGAGGTACACCTTCACGCCTGGAAGGTCACGGGTCTCGTACTTGGGGAAGGAGTTGAGCATGATGCTCGTCACCTGATGGTCAACGTATGGGTTGTTGAAACGCTCCAGCACATCGGTGGCGAACTGCTGCAGCTCTTCCATCGGCAGGTTGAGCGTCTGCATGAGTTCGTCGAACTGCACCTTGTGGATGTATTTGCCCACCACCTCGTCGTTGCAGGCATCACGCACGATGTTGATGCCACTGAGGTATGCCACAGGGGAGAGCACGGTGTGAGGGCCATTGAGCAAAGTCACCTTGCGCTCGTGGTAAGGCTTCTCGCTGGGCGCAATGAGGACGTTCAGTCCAGCCTTCTCAGCAGGGAACTCAGCCTTGAGGGTGTCGATGTCCATGTTCTCAGGCTTCTCGATGACCCAGAGGTGGAAGGCTTCACCCTGCACAACGAGGTTGTCGGCATAGCAAACCTTCTGCTGAATCTCAGCAATCTCCTTGCGTGGGAAACCTGGCACGATGCGGTCAACCAGCGTGGCGCATACATAATTATAGTTGGTGAACCAAGCCTTGAAAGCTTCGTAGTCAGCACCAAAGTCATCCTTCCAGAGTTCGATGTACTGGTAGATGCACTCCTTGAGATGGTGTCCGTTCAGGAAAATCAACTCGCAAGGCATGATGATGAGACCCTTGTCGGCTGCTCCGTTGAAGGTCTTGAAACGACGATAGAGCAACTGGGTGAGTTTGCCAGGATAGGAAGAAGCAGGTGCATCAGCCAACTTGCAGGCAGGGTCGAAAGCGATGCCAGCCTCCGTCGTGTTGGAAATGACGAAGCGAATCTCTGGCTGCTCAGCCAAAGCCATGAAAGCCTGATTCTGGCTGTAGGGATTGAGGGCACGGCTGATGCAGTCGATGCGGGTGAGAGAATTGACCTTCTCACCATTCAGACGTCCTTGCAGATTGACGTGGTAGAGACAATCCTGTCCGTTGAGCCAATCGACCATGCCACGCTCGATGGGCTGAACCACCACCACAGAGGCGTTGAAGTCAGTCTTCTGATTCATGTTATAGACAATCCAATCGACAAAACAGCGCAGGAAATTGCCCTCGCCAAACTGGATGATTCTCTCGGGTGCATGGCTCTTCGGAGCCGTGCGAGCGTTCAATGCTTTGAGTGACATATATGACTAGAATTAATTAATTAGTTATTTACAATTTTTTTCTATTAGATGAATTGCAAACTTGATTAGTAAGAAAGGTGCATGCTTGATTACTAAGAAAGGTGCATGCTTGATTACTAAGAAAGGTACATGCTTGATTACTAAGAAAGGTACATGCCTTCTTAGTAATCAAGTTTGGAACCTATTTTTTGAGCTTCGCGATACTCTCTGTGAGGGTGGCAATCTTAGACTCTGCATCACGCTGCTTCTTGCGCTCCAACTCCACCACCTGGGCAGGGGCATTGGCCACGAAGCGTTCGTTGCTGAGTTTCTTCTGCACACCTACCAAGAAGCCTTGCAAGTGCTTCAGTTCTGCCTCCATCTTCTGGATTTCAGCCTCAGTGTCAATGAGGTTGCCCAGTTGCACAGCATACTCCGTGGTGCCCAGCATGAAGGCTGAGGTGCCATCGCTCTTAGCCTGCACATAGAGGATGTCGGAAAGGGCTGCCATCTTCTTGATAATAGCGCCCATAGCAGGACACTTGGTCACATTCTTCTCATCGGAAGAGTCGATGACCACTTCGAGCACTAACGGCTCGCGTGGTGAGATGTTCTTGCTCTGACGCACAGCACGCACACCAGAGATGACCTGCTTGGCCACCTCATACTGCGCCATGAGTTGCTTGTCTGCCTCTGTGGGTGCATCGAGAATGAGCGTATCGACCATGATGCTCTCACCCTCCTTGCGCTCTGCGATGTGCTGGTAAAGCTCTTCGGTGATGAACGGCATGAAGGGGTGAATCATCTTCATCAGCTGCTCGAAGAAGTTGAGCGTGGCCTTGAAGGTCTCTGCATCAATCGGTGCCTGATAGGCTGGCTTGATCATCTCCAGATACCAACCAGAGAACTCGTCCGTGAAGAGTTTGAAGACTGCCATGAGGGCTTCGTTGAGACGATACTTGGAGTAGAGGTCGTTGATTTCGACGAGTGCCGTCTTGATGGTGGCCTCCATCCAATCGATGGTCTTCTTGTTCTCCTCAGGCTGTGCCAACGAATCGGACACTTCCCAACCCTGCACGAGACGGAAAGCGTTCCAAATCTTATTACAGAAGGCGGCACCCTGCTGACAGAGTTGCTCGTCGAAAAGGATGTCGTTGCCAGCAGGAGCAGACAGGAGCATACCCATACGCACACCATCAGCACCATACTTCTCAATCAGCCCAATGGGGTCAGGAGAGTTGCCCAACGACTTCGACATCTTGCGACCCAGCTTGTCGCGAACGACACCTGTAAAATAGACGTTGCGGAAAGGCACATCCTTCTGGTATTCCTCACCAGCCATAATCATGCGAGCCACCCAAAAGAAGATGATGTCTGGAGCCGTCACGAGGTCGCAGGTGGGATAGTAGTAGTTGATTTCCTCATTGCCAGGATTGTTGATGCCATCGAAGAGGGAGATAGGCCAGAGCCATGAAGAGAACCACGTGTCGAGCGCATCCTCATCGTGTCTGAGTTGGTCGATCGTGATGTTCTCATAGCCAGGAATCTTCTTCGCCTCTTCCAGCGCCTCTTCTGGCGTCAATGCCACCACATACTTTTCCTCTTCCTCCTCGGCTGTGGGCAGGAAGTAAGCAGGAATGCGATGTCCCCACCAGAGCTGGCGGCTGATGCACCAGTCCTGAATGTTCTCCATCCAATTGCGATAGGTGTTGACATATTTAGTGGGATAGAACTTGATCTTACCTTCCAATACGGGTGGCAGGGCGATGTCGGCAAAGTGTTTCATCGAGAGGAACCACTGCTTGCAGAGACGAGGCTCTACAGCGGTGTCCTGATTGCGCTCTGAGTAGCCCACTTTATTGTCGTAGTCCTCAATCTTTTCCATGAGACCAGCCTCTTTGAGGTCGATGACAATCTGCTTACGCACCTCCATGCGATCCATGCCCACATAGAGACCAGCTTCCTCAGAGAGGGTGCCATCAGGATTGAAGATGTCAATAGTTTCGAGGTTGTGCGCCTTACCCAAAGCGTAGTCGTTCACATCATGGGCAGGAGTGACTTTCAGACAGCCTGTACCAAATTCGATGTCCACATAGCGATCCTCAATCACAGGGATGACGCGATTCACCAATGGCACAATCACCTTGTGACCACGCAACCACTGGTTCTTGGGATCTTTGGGATTGATACACATGGCAGTATCGCCCATGATGGTTTCAGGACGCGTGGTGGCCACCACTGCATAGTAACCCTTGGCATCCTTGTGGATGATGTTGCCTTCCTTCTCCAAGGTATCGATAGAAACCTTACTGCCTAAGGATGCGAGATTCTCAGGATCTGCCACATAATACTTCAAGTGGAACAGGTGGCTCTTCTCATCACGATAAATCACCTCCTCAGTAGAAAGCACGGTCTGTGCCTTGGGATCCCAGTTGACCATACGGAGACCACGATAGATGAGTCCCTTTTTATAGAGGTCAACGAAAACTTTGAGCACACTCTCACTACGCTTCTCATCCATCGTGAAGGATGTTCTGTCCCAGTCGCATGAGGCACCCAAACGACGCAACTGCTTGAGGATGATGCCTCCATGCTCGTCTGTCCAAGCCCAAGCATGCTTCAGGAACTCCTCACGTGTGAGGTCACGCTTCTTGATGCCCTGTTCGGCAAGGCGGTTCACCACCTTGGCCTCTGTGGCAATAGATGCGTGGTCTGTGCCAGGCACCCAGCAGGCGTTCTTGCCATCGATGCGTGCCTTACGAATCAAGATGTCCTGAATGGTGTTGTTGAGCATGTGACCCATGTGAAGCACACCCGTCACGTTGGGTGGCGGAATCACAATCGTGTAAGGTTCACGACCATCGGGCTTACTGGCAAAGAGTTTGTGGTCAATCCAATACTGGTACCACTTACCTTCCACATCGGAAGGATTATAATTTTTTGCTAATTCCATCATGAATATTTACAATTTAGCAATTTACAATTTACAATTTCTTCGTGATTATTTACTTTTTATAGGTACTCAGGCGAGCAAAGCTCAGAGTGCTATTTTACTATCTTATTCTTTATTCGTAACGGATGGTTTGAGAGGGTTTACCAATGCTGATGAGATGCGAACTGCCCCAGATGACCAAGGTCGAAATCAGCAACGTGATGGCATTGATGGCCAAAATCAGCAGCCAGTTGAACTGGATAGGCACAGAGTCGATGTAATAGACCGATGCATCGAGCGAGATAAAATGGAATTGCTGCTGAAGCCAGCAAAGAAGCAATCCCACCACGTTGCCCCAAAGCATCCCCTGCCCTACCAGCATGATGCTGAACTGGATGAAGATGCGTCGGATGGAGCCATTGGTCGCCCCTAACACTTTCAACGTGCCAATCATATTGATGCGTTCGAGCATGATGATGAGCAGTCCACTGACCACCGTAAAGGCACTGACCAGAATCATCAGCACGAGAATCA
>JBGUMY010000294.1:0-45172 GCA_045117095.1 Bacteroidaceae bacterium
ACGGGTCCGCGTCGTGAAAAGCTGCTGCTGCACACCACCACCGCCGGACGCATCAAGGAAGGCCCCTACAAGACCAAGTTGGAGCAGGTGGAAGCATCGCTTCTTAATGAAATGCGCTATCCCCTCGGCTCACACATCCGCACCTCCGACGACTACTGGTGTGCCTTCCTGCTCCAGCTCGACAAGTGGGAGCTGACCGACGACCTCTCGAAGCTCGACGACCCCGAACTGTTCAAGAAGGTGAACCGCTCCATCGGCACCACCGTCCAGCCCACCTACTACCGCGAGCGACTGCACGAAGCGGCAACGGGAACGGAAGACACCAAGCAGGAGGTGCTGACGAAGGACTTTAATATGTGGCAGACGGGCAAGGTGACGAAGTGGATCACCGGCGACCGCATCCGACCGCTACAGGTGGCGAAACGCATAGAGGATTGCAAGTACATTGACCAGGGGCGCGAGCGTTGGAAGGTGTTCTGCGGCATGGACTTCTCGCACGGCGACGACCTCTACGCCCACGGCTATCTGGCAGTCGATTACCTGCCCTCGAACACCATGCGCGGACGCTTCTTCTTCGACTGCGATGCGTGGGTGCTGGAGAAGACCATGATGGAGAGCCCGAACCGTCCGCTCTATGAGGAATGGGTTGCGGGAGGCTGGCTGAAGGTGTGCCCCGGTGAGGTGTTCGACAGCATCTACAGCGTGAACCGTCTGGGCGAACTGACCGAGCAGGGCGTGAACATCGTCATGTTCAACTACGACCCCGCGCAGAGCGTCCAGCCCATCAACCAACTCAAGGCATGGCTTCAGACCCTCTTCCAGAAGCAGCGCACCGACCTCTCGGCCAAGGACATTGCCGACATGATTCAGCGCATGGTGGTGCCCATCTCGCAGACCGCCATGAGTCAGAACCCCATCATCGGCCACCTCGAAGAGATGATCCTTCGCCCCGACCCGTGGATAGAATTTTCGTCAAACCCTCTCATCCCTTGGTGCTTCGGCAACTGTGCCGTGGAGATGGGCAACAGCGACCTGCGCCGCATCGTGAAGGGCGGTCCCGTGCCGACCCACAAGATAGACATCGTTCACGCGCTGGAAGATGCCCTCCACGGGTTTGATATTACCGAGGGGAGGGTGAGTGAGTAAGAGAACATTGAAAATTGAAAATTAAAGGAACTATGACAGTACAATTTATCTTTATGACGATAGCATTTGTGATTATGCTCATCGTCGCCATTCTTCAGCAAAGGAGAATCAAGGAACTGAACAAGAAGTATCACGACCTGTACGATGAAGGCTTTCAGAAGTACTACGGCTTCGGCAAGGTGTACCGACGCAAGTACAAGTACATGGTCATCGAGAACGCAGGCGACAACCGCACGATGAACGACACGGCGCAGAAGTACCACGATGAAGGTTACGACCTCGACCGCGAGAAATCAACTGACCGCCTGCTGGTGTTCGTGAAGAGTGAAGAGGTAAAGGAGGGCTGACTCATGACCATCGATGAACTGAAAGCCATCCCGTTCCACTTCGTATGCAGTGCGGCTTGGGAAGATGAGCACATGCTGACCTACGAGAGCGAGGACGGGAGGCTGGGATTCTGCGACCACACACCGAAGCGCAAGAACGGCGACTTCGGCAAGGGCTACCGCCATTGGCATATCGACGGCAAGGTGTATAAGACCAAGGAGAAGTTCATCGCGGCACTCGCAGACTTCAACCCGAACGTCCTGCCCATCAGTCACAGACCCTATCAGAACCACGTGGCTCGCATGAAGCATGAGCAGGAAGCGAAACCGAAGGCTACCGTCGTGGATATGCCCAAGCGGTAGCAAATTCTTTACTCTTCACTCTTCACTTGCGCCCTGAGCGCACGGAGTGGGGACTGATAAGGGCGAAAGAATAAACAAAGAGAGAAATAAGCAGACTGAAACCTGCTTATTTCTCAAATTATTTACAAAATAAGCGAAAAACGCCCGAAAATCGGGCTTATTTATTTTTAATATTCGGAATAAGGAACTATGAACGAGAAAGAGATTATGAACGAGTACGGCGATTGTACCCGCGAACAAATGCTGGCGTATCTGACGAAGATTCAAAACCTTCAGAAGAAGGCGGCAGGCAAGATGACGGTGGATGTGCATCTGTTGCATGACAGCGGCGCGATATTTGGCGGTGTCGTGCGAGAACCTGAGATAAGCATCTGCGTGACGATCATGGACGTGTACGACCATGAGGACTATCAAAAGAGTTGGGACTTGTACCAATTCTATCCCGCTAACAAGAACGATGAACTGTTTGCCGACTTCAAGAAGGACATCGAGCAATTCATCAAGGACTTCGACAAGGAATGGAAGCGCAGACGCGCCAACTACATTAAACGATACGGAAAGGGTTGATGTATGTCGGCTCTCTTTTATGTATAACAATTCAAAATTAAAGGAACTATGCACGGATACGCATTCAACATTGGTGACCTGCTGAGAATCAAGCCAGGCACCATCGACTACATCACAACACCAGCCGACCCTGACAAACACTACACCCACTCGCTGCGGGTAGTGTTCCAATTTTGGGACGGCAAACAAAACGTATATGTCGTAACCGCTGAGGACGGCATCACAATGTTCATCATTGAAGATAACGCAGAATTGCAAGAGGCAGCACCCGAAGAGGCACAAATCCCCGACACCGTGGACAGCCGACTGCTCGACGAGGACACCTACAACGCACTCCGCAGGCTGGGCATTCTCGACACGTCGGTACGCTCATACAATCGTGGTGCAAGCGACTACTCGCGCCACATCATCCAGCCGTGGACGATATGGCAGGACTACAACTTGAACCCGTGGGACGCTGACATCGTGAAGCGCATTCTGCGTACCAAGCAGGGCGACAGCCGCCGACTGGACTACGAGAAGATTATCCACATCTGCGAGGAACGTATCAGACAAATCGACACGGAGGCGGACGTATTAAATTAAAGGAACTATGAAAGAAGAAACGCTAAAAAAGGCAAAGAATTTAGAATGCACTATCGGCGAATATACTGATTTATTACGAAGCAGAAAAGCCGATTACGGGACGATGCTGATTAAAATATCGTGTGCATACGCCAACAATCATGAAGAGTATTATGGCAGAGTGGCTAAAGAAGTATGGTGCAAAATGCTCGACGTGGTTGAAAACGAGAGAGCAAAGACCAGGCGCAAGTTGGCCGCTCTTACCGACGATTCGGAAGAAGGTGCAGAGGCAGAAGTAACGGAAGATACTACTGAGGAAACAACACCTAATGACGAGTCGGAACCAAAGCAGAAACGCATCAGCATTTGGCGTTGGTTGTTTGCCATGCTGTTCGTCGGATTGATAGTGTTATGCGGCATTCAATTCAAGGCTATCCGCAATTACCAGGAGAGTGAAGACGAATGGGTAAGGCTCTCGGAACTATGGCGAGAGAAACTTGACACTTGCATGAATCGCAACGAGCGCATATATAACCAGCTCTATGAGTTTCAGGACATTCGTATCAAGCAACTGAAAGAACAACGGGAGAATCAGAAATGACTCAGAACCGCTAACGACCACAGACAATACCTGCGATGGGCATCCGCAAGGGTGCTCCTCGTTTTGTTATCAAGAATAAAATGAATTATGAGCAAATTTGAAGAATTAAAACACAAGGTAGAGACCTACGAAATGATGAAGGCGGTTGCTACTGATTATCGCAAAGCCATAGAATTGATCAACTACGAGAAGGGCCACTTTCATGTTCACGACATCATCTACAGCGCGCGTGGCGATAGCCGCAAGCTGAATCTCAACTCCTACTATGCACCTATACCGTACACGGTAATCAGGGACGGCCTGCAATCAGCTTTGGATAAGTTGGAGGCAGAGATGAGAGAAATGGAGAAAGAGCTGAAAGATTGGTTGTAATTAAACGAATAAGGAACTATGATTATCGTTAAGACAAGCAATAGCGACCGCTTCATCAATGAGGCGGAGACGCTACAAGTGATCCACAACAAAGACAAGGCAGAGGTGGAAGTATGGCCGTCGAAGTGGGGCAACCAACCGCATCAGATACAAAACTACATCATCGAACATGTGGAATCGGTTATATATACCAACGCGGATCAGACGGTCAAGTACGAGGATAAAGGCTCGGAAGTGGAGGAACTGAAAAATATACTTGATAATCGGTTGGAGTGGGGAATGAACTTACAATCAAAGTATATATCAATGTATGATGAGT
This sequence comes from Bacteroidaceae bacterium, assembly GCA_045117095.1. GTDB lineage: Bacteria > Bacteroidota > Bacteroidia > Bacteroidales > Bacteroidaceae > Minthosoma. Next base: position 4,259 of record JBGUMY010000294.1, read on the forward strand.
ACATCGGAATGCAAAATGAAATAGCGCGACTGCGTGCAAAGTTGCGCGACTTCGGTTGTGAGTTGTAAGTAAACCCCTGACGAGGTTTTGAAAGTATAATGTGTATTAACCCTTAAAACAATAAAAGTATGAGTAAGAAAGTATTTGCATTGGTCAGCGGCATCGTGGGTGCCCTTCAGACCATCGGTGTGGCGATCGTGACCTACATCGCCCCAGAAAATGCCACGGCAATCAATTCCGCCATCGTTGTAGTGGGTGCTGCCATCATTGAGGTATGCACAAAGTTTGTGAAGCCTGAGTAGTATGAAACGACTCGACTCATTGGAAGCCTCTTACCGCTGTTGCTGGTGGGGCTTCTGGCTTTTTGTTATCCTGCTGGCGGTCGGCTGGCTGACGAGTTGCACCACGACGAAGGTAACTGAAAACGCCCACTCATTATACAAATCCGACAGCACGCAGATTCAGCGGCTGATCGACACCCGCATAAGGTCGATACAGCAGCAGATGGATTCTGTATGGAGCGAGCGCATGAATCAGTACGTGTCGCAACAGCAGCAGTCGGAACAACAGCACGAAGTGATCACGGAGACTGTCACAACGACGCTTGATTCTCTTGGGCGAGAGATCAGGCAGGAACAGCGCACCATCTCGCGTGACATTAGTCGTGAGCAACAGATTATTGAGCAACGACTGACGCGCGAATTTGAGTCACGTCTGCAAACTGCCATATCTGAACTTGACAGCAGTTGGCAGTCGCGCTACGATTCTATCCAGGCGGTTACCGTGCGAGAAGACTCTACCAGCGTGGAGAAGACACCAGTCAGCGGCAGTGGTCTAAGTTGGTGGCAGCAGGCGCGGATTCACCTGGCGAATATCCTACTTTACGGGTTGGTGATCGTTGGAATCATTCTGCTCGGAAAGTGGCATCTGAAAAAACTCAAGCCGTGAGGCTTCATGCCTGCCAGTGATGGTCGGCAAATCTATCATAATTTGAATTTTAGCCCGATGGCCTTTCGCATACGACATATTATATACCTCATTGGCAAAAGATTCATCGGCCATCGGGCTTTTCCTTTGATAAGCTCAGGAACCTTTCTAATACTTAGGAAAGGCTGCGATTAAGCGAGAGCAATACCAAATCTCATTTGAGCATTGCCGAGCGTGAGCAGGCTCACCAATCGGCACGATTGGTAAACCCTAAACCCGTTTTTGCGCGAATTATAAAGTTTGATAATTCAGTAAAAATGGAAATTACATTAGACTCAATCATTGGTATCCTTGGACTGCTGTTCGGTGGCGGTGCCATAGGTGGTATATTCACTTGGCGGTGGCAACGCGCCAGGGCGAAAGCTGAAGCCAAGGAGAAGGAAGCCGAGGCGAAATCGGCTGAAGTGGAAATGGCGCAGAAGGTGCAAGACACCTATCAGCAGATGCTTGAAGACAAGCAGAAGGAGGTGGACGACAACCACCGGCTGATTGCCGAACTTCGCGAAGACCGTGACCATTACAAGCAGGGCTATCTGGAGTTCCGCGAACAGGTGGATAAGTTACAGAGAGATTTCAGTAAGTTCCGCAGTGAGACAGAAGACGAGCGTGAGAAGATGAAGCGCGACATCGCCCGAAACGGGCGGCAACTGGAGTGTCTGCGCCCTTTCCTATGCGGACGGGAAGACTGCGCATTGCGCGTGCCCGTAACCATCTCGCAAGTAGGGGAAATTAGCAAGCCTGACGGCAATAAGGATCACCAGGACATCGAACCCTATAACGAAGGATAACCTATGAACACCAAAGTAACCATGCACTTCACGATCGAAGAACTTTACGCCTCGAAGACCGCCAAGGATAAGGGTATCAACAATATGCCATCTGTGCGCGAGATGGTGAACCTCATATATCTTGCAGCCTACGTGCTGGAGCCCTTGCGCAAGGCGATGGGCGAACCCATCAAGATTGGCAGCGGCTTTCGCTGTCAGCAGCTGAACAGAGCCGTGGGCGGTGTCTCCAACTCGCAGCACCTCACCGGGCAGGCCGCTGACCTCTGCATAGACGGCGACCTGAAGAAGGGCAAGCGGTGGTTTAACTACATCAAAGACCACCTGCCGTTTGACCAGCTCATCTGGGAGCACAACCCAAAGACGGGATCGTACTGGGTGCATGTCTCGTTCGTATATCCCGATTTCGGAAAGAACCGTCGAAAGGTGATCAATAACCTGGAGAAGAAATAGTCAGCAATCTTACGTTATTATTTATATATCAGTTTTTATGTTAGTAGTTTTTTCATAGTTTAGCATTAATTTTTGAAGTTACAATTTTTAGGTTTTTAGTTATTGGAAAATTCATTCTATTTTTTCGGATTGCGAGAATTAGAAAAATGAAAGTAATGGTTAGTAGATTATTTGGGCTTGCAGCGGCGAGCCCATTTTTTTTGTGCCTACCATTTTCCTGACCTCAGGAAAATGGTAAACCCACGACCGCAAAACCCTTTATAGTAAAAAGGGTGCTACCCTTTATAGTAAAAAGGGGGTACCCCGTTTATAGTATAAACCCTAAAAACAGTATTATTATGATCGACTACAAAGGACAGCTTAACATGGGCAACGAGGCCCTACAGAGTGAGAAAACGATTACCGCCAATGAAGTGCTCCGCACCTGCGACACGAAGGCTCTGGCTCGTGAGATTTCGCATCAGAACGCGCTCATCCCCGAACAGGTGGCAGCAGCCGTGCTGGAGAACTTCTGCAAGGCAGCAGCAGAGAAGATGGCCGAGGGATTCGCCATCCAACTGAACGCTGGCGACGAGGTGGCCATCCGCATCTTCCCCGACATCCACATCAAGGGCGGCAATATCAATCTCGCCCGCGCCAAGGAGCTCGACCCGACGGTGACGGAACTGACGGCAGAGAACGCAGGCAGTCTCATCGACAAGGCCGGTGGCGTGACGGTTCGCGTGCGCTCTACCTGTATGCAGAAGTTCACCGACCTGCTCGACGGCGAGGGCATTCAGGTGAAGCGCGTCGGCATCGAGACCAAGGCCTATGTCGCCAAGACCGGCAACGGCGACGACGAAGGCGAGGGTGACGACAACACCCAGCAGGGCGGTGGTGACAACAACAACCCACCAAGCGGCGGACTGGAGGGATAAAAGAGTAAACCCCAAACCATGTTTTTCCCGATTAGTGACAGCCCACTAATCGGGCATTTTTGATAATGGCTGACACAGGTACAATCGAAATCAAAGGACTCGACGAGCGCATCAAGCAGTTCGGTGAAGCGTCCACGAAGAACCCCATGATGCGGAAACGTATCAATGAGGTGATCCGTGCGATGATGAAGGATGTGCGCAAAAGGCTTCAGAGCGATGCGCAGAGCGGACTACAGATGAAGGAAGACCCGCGCAAGGCTTACAAAGCCGTGAAGATGGCCGTGTACCGCAAAATCTTCGGTGGTAACGTCAGCCTCTATTCTCCGAGGAAGGCAGGTACGATGCGTTACTATGAGCCACCGCGTCACCCAGCGCGTCGCGGCGGCAACCGCATGAAGCAGTCGGATCGCACCCACGACATGATGAGTTACACAGGTGGCGACCGCTGGATGGTGTTGCAGTGGCTCAACAACGGCACGAAGGAAAGATACAGCGGCAACGGACGCAACGGTAAGACCGATGCACAGCGCAACGCCTTCATTGAGCGCACAGGCGGACGAGGCAAGCGTGGCAGCATAGCACCGCGCAACTGGTTCGGTCCCAAGTCCTCTCAGGAACTTATGGCAGCAGCAGCTAACATCGACAAGATGATCGACGACATCGTAGCAGGAATATTGTATTAAACAACAACATATATGGGAGACGTAATTACCAGATTTAAGCTCGAAACGACACAGTTTGACTCCAAGCTGAGAGATGAAGCCAAACGCCTGAGTGATTTGACAAACCAACTATCACTGGCAGGAAAGGACTTTAATAAGTTCGCACAACAGCACGTGGAGACTGCCCGTTCATTCGGTCAGGTAGCGAGTGGAGCAACCAATCTGAAAGATAAACTAAGGGATTTGGTCGGCGCGTACAACAAAGTGGCCAATGCATACAATGCCATGGCCAAAGATCAGCAGCAGACAGACTATGGTAAGGCACTGGCAGAAAGTCTTCAGAAGTTACAGGGCGACATCCGTCAGACTAAGGAAGAAATGAACGCTATGCCTGGTGTACTCGACAAACTGACAGACAGATTCACCGTAAATATAGATGCCATCAAATTGTTCAATGTCGGTCTGCAAGCAGCTGAAGGTGCGTTGAAGGTGGCGAAGGATGCGTTCTTTGCATCAGAGGCAAACGTGGACGAGTGGGGTAGAATCGTACAATCAAGCAAGAGTGTCTATGAAGGATTCCTGACGGCTTTGAACACTGGCGACATCAGCGGTTATCTGAGCCGTATCGACGAGATTGTGAGTGCTGCCCGTACAGCCTACAACGAATTGGACCGCCTTGGAACGATGAAGACCATCCAGGCACCAGCGATGAGCGCACAGCAGACAGAAAACGAGCGTATGAGGATGATGATCCAGACGGGTCGTTATATCGCACCGATGGACGGTCGTAAGGCTACCATGCAGAATGGTCAATTATTGACACCCGATCAGATACGTCGTATTGAACAGATGCTTCAGGGCGGTATGCAAAAAATGGTGACACTTGTCGGTAATGAAGTGAATCAGACTGGCAAAGCCATTGATGCCCTTTACACCAGTCAGGCAAAAGACCTCGGTTTGAGTCTGAAAGAGTTCAGGAAAGGCACATCCTCAATGGCTGAGTTTGACAAGCGCATGGCAGGTTATGACCAATATCAGCAGTGGCGTGCCGCTCATACGACCATCGACCAACAAAGTGGTCGTGAAATTGTAGCGCGTGGTAATCCTTTCGCGCAATATGCCAAATGGGGTGCATTCCGTGTGGATGGTGACAGATACAATCAGTTGGTGCAACTGATCCAACAGCGCAACCAACAACAATCAAGTGCATATGGTATGCAGTCGCAAGCCTACCGCGCCATCAACCGTGCAGAGGGTATCACGCTCAACAGCATTATGGGTCGTGGCGGTTCTGGCGGTAGATCTGGCAAAAAGAATATGCCTGAATATGCCGACTTTTCCAAACTGCTGTTCAAGAATGGTAGTCAGGATTTACAGGCTGAAGCACCATTTATGAGTGTGTTCAGTATGCTGAAAGATAAGTCGGAATTTGACCCTGAAAATATTCTTGGATCAAAGAGCGCATGGGAGAGTTATAAAGATACAATCACAGAAACCGTTGGAAGCGTCGGCGAATCAATGAGTAACCTCACGCAGTGGACTGCTGATTTTAATCCTTACAAGGAGAATATGGATAAACTCACCAAGTCTGCCAAGCAGAACCAGATGGCGATGGGTCTTGCTTCGCAAGCCGTGAATGCCTTTGGCTCCGCACTTTCAGGCATGGAAGATCCAGGTGCGAAAGCAGCGGGTACGGTGATGCAGGCACTTGGTAGTATCGCCCTCGGTTTTGCAATGGCCTCTGCTCAAGCGAACACCGCCGGCACAGGTTGGGGATGGCTTGCTTGGGTGGCCGCTGGTTTGGCAGCCATGACCACCGCCATCAGCACCGTGCATCAGCTAACAGGCTACGCACAAGGTGGTATTGTGGAAGGAAATTCGTACAGTGGCGATAATATGATGTTCGGTGGCGACGGGCTGTATGGTCTGAATGCTGGTGAGTTAGTGCTCACGAAAGCGCAACAAAGCACGTTAGCGAGTGCGCTCCAGGGCAACGGACTTCAGAACATGAACATCGCAGGCAGGATCAAGGGCACGGACATCATTCTTTCGATCGACCGCTCACTGAAACTTGAAGGCAAGCAACTGCTGACATGGGGACGATGAAAGGTAAAAAGGTAAAAGGGTAAAAAAGTAAAAGATATGGCAGTATTAGGTAATAACATCATCGTGTTTATGAACGGGCAGGCAATAGCCGGCACGAAGAGCGACGAGATACAGGTGGATAGTGAGACCATCGAGATAGCCAGCGAGACGGATCAGGATTGGGTGCATGTGTTGGCAGGGCGCAAGTCGTGGAGTCTGAACGTGGGTTGGCTCGTGCTGGCCAATCAGGACGTGAGAAAGGTGCTGCTGGCTGGTTCGGTAGTCACCATCAAGATAAAAGCGCGTGGCGAAAGCGACAGCAGCGGACTTCAAAGCGCGGCCATCCTGAAGACGGTGAAGATCACCGCAGTCAGGGGAAATTTGGCAAATGGCTCTTTCGCTTTCGTCGGTAACGGACCATTAATATAAGACAGTTATGGCAATCCATTGGCAAGTGAAATTCAAGACGCTCCGAGGTGGCAAGGTGCTCACGGCATCGGTCTATGACAACCTCTATTCAGGGCAGCCAATCGCCCTGAAGGGAGGTGCAGAGCCATTCGTGACCGAGGAGGACAACGACGACGACCCCTTCAAGGCTATCCGCACCCAGACGGGCTCGCTCCGCATTGTGGATGATGGTTACGCGCTCGACGGGGTGACGCCGTTCAACTGGCGCGACCTGCAACCGCGCAGCGACCACGACCGCCCCGTGATCCTAACAGATGAGAACGACACGATACTCTGGCAGGGATTCCTCCAGGCACAAAACTTCAGCGGCACGCTCTACGAGAAGACACAGGAGCGGGAGTTCCCCCTTCAGTGCGCCCTGTCTATTCTTTCATCACAATACCCCACAACCACCGATGCGGGCATCGTGAACTTTGCATATTTGCTCAATTACATTTCGACTACCATCAGCACACAGAGTTCATCGTTGGTATCTTTTACAGAGTTTATCATCCAGGGCGGTGGCGACGCACGTCGTTGGCTGTTGAAGAAGTTCCAGTGGTCCAACCTTCTCGATTCGGACAGTGAGCAGAACGTGACTGCCAAGTACGACCTTTTCACCTGTATGGAAGACCTATGCAACTACTGGGGTTGGCAGGCCAGAACAGAGGGCACAAGGCTCTATCTGATGTGTCAGGACGACGATGACGAGCAGCGCACCATCACCTTCACACCGTCACAGTTAGCATCTATGGCCGCAGGATCATGGAGTGGTGGCACTGAAGATGAAGATCCGTTTGTGCGCCAAAATTTGACAGGCAACATTTTTGCAAGCAACGACAACGACGATATGTTCATGAGTGGCCCTTCAAAGGTGATTGTGAAGGCTGATTGCAACGAACAGAGTACCGTCGTGACCTTTGCACCTCCGACGGTTCAGAAGCAGATGGACGATGCAGGCAGCTACACCTGGGTGCGCGGTGAGGAGGATAACACTGGTTACTATACCACACCTTTGATTACCAGCTTTGATAGTAATGTTTTGGCTGGTACCGCCGTCTCAGGAAATGGAGGATTCTGCCGACGCCAGTATTACTCATCAACAGAGCAGGACAACCCAACGAAGCTCGACATGATTGTCGTAAACAGTTGGGATCACACGCAGAACACCCCGACCATCCAGCTTCAGACAAAGCGCATGATGTCCTTTTCAAATGGTACGCTGAAGATTGGCGGTGAGGTGTATTTATCTGAAAAGCAATGGGAGGACGATGATAACAACGACTTCATTGTGGCTAATATCGGCATCGGCATGACTCGTGAGACTGCAAAATGGTATTACCTCGGATGCTCGCCTGTTGGAGTCATCACTCACGGCTGGGGTGATGCCAAGACGAAAGTGAACTTGGTTGTGAATGGCAGTATCAAAGGTACAGGAATCTACATATACACAGGAGCTTTCAATCTCGACAGTATCATCGAAGGAATACCAGTGCCTGCCACGCTTTCTGGTTATGTCTTCGTTGATATTATAGGAGGTTTGTATCAATCCACACAAATCATGGAATCTTTTGCCATCGGTAATCTGAAGATTGAGTTCAGTCGTGAGAGCACCTTCATCCCTTCAACAACCAGCCAGAGCACCCGTCCGCGCCTGGTGTCAAAAGATCGTGTATCTACAAAGGAATATACTGCAACTAACGGAAACGCCATCAGCTCCGAGCAGAATATTGATAATGTATATGCAACCGACAACGATATGAAGTATGGCTTTGGACTTGTTATGAACGAGGACAACAGTTATATGACCATTGCAGAATATCGATACCAGACTCAGTATGCGAGACCTGAGCAGCATTTCGCAAATCGAATAGCTGACTATTGGGACCAGTCTAAACGATGCGTGACTACCGACCTGCGCACAGAGGTTGTGGAACCAATCACCCCGCTCAGCCACCTGGTTCTTGACGGCACGCAGTTCCGCACGCTGGCTATCAGCCATCAGTGGCGAGACGATGTGACCACAGTTAAGATGATACAATCACTAATTGAAATAGAAGAGGATTAGATATGAAAAGTATTTCGAGAGATGAAGTGTTAAGATGGGTTAGCGGTCCAAAGTCTCAAGGCGGGAGCGGTGTCGGTGGCGGGAGCGTCGATCTCGCTGGATATGCCACGCAGATATGGACCGAACAGAACTATGTCGGCAAGGAGTTTTTCAGTTCGCTGTTCAAGGCGTATGATGCCAACGGAAATGAGGTGCTGCCAAACGACACCGACACCCAGATTGACAACATCAAGGCGATGTTCGGGTTCTGGACGGAGTTTTATGTCAGTGCCCTCGGTACTGGCGGTCAGAGCACCGTCGGCCTGCGCCTGGCTCAGTTGGCCGATGTAAATGTGGCTGGTGTTACCAACGGTCAGGTGCTCACCTACGACACCACATCGGGTAAATGGATAGCCAGCACCCCGCAGTCGGGCACAGATATGGCCACCGTCTGGGCGAACCTCGCAGCCAACGGCAATCAGCAGATCAACTACAGTCATCTATCGGGTGCTATCAGTCTGAGTGGTAATACTATCACCATCGGCAGTGCAAGCATTACACCAATCACCAGCCACCAAAGTCTCGCAGGCTATGCCACAGAACAGTGGGTCGGACAGAACTATCTCCCATTGGCAGGTGGCACCATCACGGGAAGCCTTACTGTTAATAAAACACTATCAACTGGAGGAAAAACCACAGTTGGCGGTGATCTGACCGTGAATGGCGGAGACTTGACGGTCAACGAACCAAACTCAAGCGGTGCACCTGCAATATGGTTCCAGTCTGGCGGTACAACATACGGAAATCTCCGAGTAAAGGCAAGCAACGGAGAATTTTATTTTTACAATGGTACAAATGGCGACGGTCAATCCTCAGCATGTGTAAATGCAGGTTGGTTCTATTCTTATGGTCAGGTGACAGCTCTCTCTGACGAACGCAAAAAGAACGTGGTTGGCGAGATCGAGTTGACCATAGAGCAGATAGCAAATGCTCGGGCCGTGAAGTTCTATTGGAAAGACAAGCGCGACACTGATCTGCATGTCGGCTCTATCGCCCAGGACTGGCAGAAGATTCTGCCGCAAGCAGTATTTGAGAAGGACGGAGAACTCTCGATGGACTACTCGGTGATTGCGCTGATGTGTGGCATCACCATCGCCCGCAAGGTGGAAGACCACGAAGAGCGATTGAATCGTCTTGAAAGAATATTAAGCATTAAACCCTAAAAACATGGCACACAGTTCAACCGTTATATCAGCCCCCGTCAACATGCCGACCGACCTCGCGGCGGTGTTAGGCATCTCCGGCACAGACCTTGCCACGGCCTGTCAGTCGTCGGCCATCAATATGTGGGCGAAATATAAGCCTATTGCTTACCCAAAGGTGGGTATTATGACTGACAGCGATTTCGCAGCAGATATGGGCGCAGGCACATCATATCGTATTACTTGGGGCATCAAGCGAATTGCTTCTTATAACTATTCCGATTTTGAGGTAAATGGAGTAATTAAGACCCAGGTGTGGACGTGGAACTATCCGACAGGAGGTAGCGGTGCGCCATATCGTCTTGCTGACTTCAATGGCTACTATCATCGTGCCGTTCCACCTATCGAAATACACACAGATCCGTCGAGCCAGATCGCCATACCAAGTGAGCCGACGGCATCGGGATCGATCATGAGTTTTGTGTTCGAATTTGGTAATGCCGTGTCGGGATGGTATTCTGATAAATGTATTTCCATCGGTACGTTCTTCACATCAACGGAGCTTGGCTACTATCCTACGATACAGATGATCTGCAAGATCGGTGGTAGTGTATGGAGATATGCAGTGTCGGCAGAGAATACGGTGCAAGGATTCATCAACAGTGGAAACCCGATGGGCTACGTGCTGGTAGATACGCAGAAGATGAAGAGCGTATTCGGTTCCGACGCCTGTATGAACGCTGGTGCCGTGTGGACTGCCTGCCTGATCCTCACACCATCAAGATATGCAGGAGAGTCAGGAAGTTACCTGATCAATAGCGGCTCTATCGGCAGACTGGAATATTCGGCTGGTGTAGATCGCAAATCTTACACCGTGACGAACACTTTGGTAGTCGATAAGATCACAGCACTCCAATTCACCGTCACAATGGCCTACAACAGTAGCACTGGCAGATACTACGTCGCAAGCGTGGTGGCATCGGCATCGAAGAACACCAACGACCCTGTACCTTTGACAATTAGGATCACAATAACGTGTGTTGGTGGTACGATTGTCGGAGGTTCACCGTCAGGCAATCAGATTGTGGTGAGCGATTCTTTCGACCTTCCGCAGGGATCAAGTCCTTACTCTCAGACCTATTCAGGTAGCGCACTGACAACTCCAGAATATTATTGGACTTCAGAACAATCATCTCAGCTTGGCGGTCATAAGCCTGTCAGCATCGGTGTGGAGTTTATTCCTGGCTCTGGCTATGGAACGCTAAACGGAAACGTCTCTATCGACTGCTCTACATCTACATTGTCGGCAACAAAAGTTATCAAATAAAAAAAATAAATGTTTAACAATTAAAATTTCAAGATTATGGCAGAATGTGATTTTTCATGGTTCAAGCTCGCATCATTCTTTGGTGCAGCTGTATTAGTAGTATTGGCTTTCATCCTGATTGGAAGCGGTATCTCTCAAGTAGTTGACCACAACACAACTTATGGCGTGGCAAGTATTCTCGGCGGACTGATTAGCGCAGTTGTAGCGTATGCTATTTACCAAAACTATCAGCGTAAGACAAAAAACTAATAAAAAGTAAGGAACTATGAAGAAAGTGAATTTTCGTGAGATCGTCATCGAAGATATTCGAGGCGAGAAGGTAAAGGCAGACTTCCATGAAGTGCTGGGGAACCAGTTGTATATGCAGGGACGCGACATCAAGGAATGCGAACTCGGTCGTAAGATATATTTCGCTGAAGGCGAGATCGAGATCACCGATGACGAGGCGAAGATCGTGCGCGAGGCCGTCAAAGGATGGAGTTACGTGGCGCGAACTGCCATCGAAAAGATGCTTGACACATAAGACGTTTTCATCATAGTGTTATAATTAATAATTGTATTTAATTTTTTGGAAATTCTCGGGGAGCAGCGGCTCCCCTTTTTTGTTTACGGTCCCTGAGCTTGTAGAAGGGTTGGTAAACCCACGACCATATTTCGGGCGAATTGGTAGATAAAATATAGTTTTGAAATATGGCAGAAATGAACATTTTCCAGCGCGGTGATAAGGCGAAATTCATCATCACCTCGCAAAACGTGAACCTCAACATGGAGACGTGCGACTTCTATGTGGAGCTGATCTATGGCATGAGGTCCGATAAGATAGTCATCCAGAAGGCCGACATGCTCTACGGCACCGATGGCGAGTATTTGTTAATATTCGACACCTCGAAGATGATTGGTAAGATCAAGGCCCGCTTCGTGTGGTATTGCATCGACACCGATGTTGATCCCAACAACCGCCGTCAGGAGGTGGATGAGCAGTATATTGGCTTCGTGGTTGACACCCCGTGTCCGCAGCTCTTCACCTGTCCGAAATGCTCAAGTGAAGGTCATGATGTGCGCTACGAATTGACTGATGAGCCAGACATTGCAGCCAAGTACCTGCGTCTGTGCGTCACCGAGACGGTCATCCCAGAGCATGGCGAACCATACCCCATCTACCGACCGCTCGTCACCCGCAACGACGAATATCTCTACGTGCTTCGTGAGAGTGCCGACGCACTGGCCGAGGCTCTGAATAACGCGAATAGTAATAACTAAAAAAACATCAATATTATGGCAGATTACAGACTTTCACAATCAGGCGACGAGGTGCAGAACATCCTCGACAACGCCGCATTGCGTGCTCAGCTGACCGCAGAGACCGAACGCGCCACAGATGCGGAAACCCATTTGCAACAGAACATCAATGCCGAGGCGCAAACACGCGAGCAGGCCGACGGAACTTTGCAACAGCACATCACCGCACTGGCTGACCAGATCGCGCAGACACTCAACAACTACTATCTGAAGAGTGAGACGATGAGCGCACAGGAGATTCAGACGCTCGTCTCGCAGACCATCGCAGCCTACTACACCAAGTTGCAGGTGGACGCGCTGATCCACGACTTCATCACGGCAAGCGTTGACAATCTCGTGAACTACTACTTGAAGAGCGAGACCTTCACCAAGGACGAGGTGAACCAGCTCATCGCTGCCGTGAAGCAGTTCCGCTATCAGAGTGTACCCACCCTGCCGACGGCATCTGCCGACACGATGGGCATCATATTCCTCGTACCCAGTACCAATCCCAAGACCAAGAACACCAAGGACGAGTTCATCACCACGTCATCGACCAACGAGCAGGGTGTGACCGTCTATGACTGGGAACAGATAGGCACAACCACGGTAGACCTGTCGGGCTACTCAACCACCGAGCAGATGAACGCTGCCATCGCCAGTGCCATCAGCACGGCACTCGCCTCCTACTATACCAAGAGTGAGACCATGAGCACGGCACAGGTCAATGCCGCCATCGAGCAGGCCGTCAACACGGCTCTTGCCAACTACTACACCAAAGCGCAGACTGACGCAGCCATCAGCACAGCACTGAATACGGCACTCGCGTCGTACTACACCAAGGCTGAGACCAACGGGCTGCTGGACACCATCCGACAGAGCATCACAGCCGAAACTGGTGCCCGCACCGAGGCCGATGCAGCCCTGCGCCAGCTAATCAACCAGGTAAGTGCCTCGCTGGTGAACTACTACCTGAAGACAGAGACCTATTCAAAGTCTGAGGTGCAGCAGCTCATCGATGCCGTGAAGCAGTTCCAGTATCTGGTGGTTCCGACACTGCCCGCCACACCGGGCCCAGACACGATGGGCATCATATTCCTCGTACCAAGCACCAACCCCAAGACGCAAAACGTAAAAGACGAGTATATCACCATTCTCGACGGCTCTACCTACAAGTGGGAGCATATCGGTGACACGAACATCGACCTCTCTGGCTATTCAACAACTGCCGAGATGAATGCCGCCATTGCCAGCGCACTGACCGCCTACTACACTAAGGAGCAGGTGGACGGGATGGTGGCTACTATCAACGCTGCTATCGCGCAGAAGGCGGCACAGAGCGACCTGACCGCCGAGGTTTCACGCGCTCAGCAGGCGGAGCAGGCCAACGCGGATGCCATCGCCGCGCTCCAGGACATCGTTGCTGACATTGAGACCATTGCCGAGGGCTATGTGCGCGTGGCTGGCTCGTCTTCTCCGGCACTCAGTTATAAGTCATACAAGTACCATGAGCAGGGCGGCTTCGGACGTGAGAGCGTGTTCTCGCTGTTCTATCCTTGCTTGGTAGGCACACCGCTGACGGGTGCAGGCACGGAGGGCAAGGTGCTGCATGTGCTTCAGAAGTTCGGTGCAAGGACGATTGACGGTACTCCGAAGTGGCTCGACATCTACGGCACGCCTCATGCCATCGACGGCTCAGAGGGTGACGTGTTGATTGTGAACATCGAGCCGTTCTACAGCATCAACGGAAAGCACGTCATTGAGGGCACAGAGTATGACGTGTTCCTCATGTCGCGCACACCGTTCACCTGGCAGGGCATCGAGGCAGAGCACATGGAGAAGTTCGGCTGGAGTCCTGACTACTGCGTGAGCCATACGGACACCGACAACGTGGTGCGTATGCACTCTGTCTATAACCCTGCGTGGAACGGCTCATACCAAGCACCTCAAGGCGTGGCTGGCAAGTATGTCTATTCTGTTGACCCAGAGACGGGCGACATCGTGGAGACCTACGATGCCAACGAGACGCTGCTGGGCGGTGCAGGTGGCTTGCACTCTACCGACATCAACCTGCCCGACGGCGAGCAGCGTGCCATGAACATGAACGCCGACCCGACGAAGACCGTGCCCTGGATGAACCAGACGGCAGAGGGTAGCAACCGTCTGATGTCGCTGATACTGGCAGAGGGTGGTACGTTCGATGCGCACAACGCAACTCGCATGGGTAGCGGCTTCTCTTCCAACGACCCAGCCACAGCCGCAGGCGACTGGGATCAGGCGGGCAGCGGTGCAAAGAACGGACTGCGCGTGATGGATAAGAACGGCGCATGGAAGTACTACGGATTTAACGGCAACGTCCGCTTCCTGAAGGGTGCGACAACGGGTACGGTGAATGCCGCTGAGGTCATCAACTCATGGAGAAATCCGTGGCACATTATGGAGGCACATCGTGCGATGTCCTATGCCATCGAGAACGACGTGCATGAGTTGGAGTGGTTTGTCTTCGAGGGCAACAAGTACAAGTACCGCAGCGTGCAAGACTTCAACGGTCCGAGTCACGGCGAGATGACCTGCGTGGTGTGGAAGCTCATGGCAACACAGGCTGGTGCCAACGCTATCGATCCGTCAGACAACGCCACAAGCATAGCCGGCAACCGCGTGGAGATACTCGTCAGCACGGCACTCGTTCACGGCATGACTACGCAGGTGTCGCCATCGTGGTGGACTTCAGGACTGTTGTTTACGGAAGATGAGAACGGACAGTATGAGTGCTTTATCGAGCGCGACCAGGCAGAGGTGGTGAAGAGCATTGCCGCCGACAACTACGATCCCGCAACGCCACGAGACTTTGAGACCATCTACGACCACGTGCTGACCGTGCAGAAAGGTGAAGGCTATGCCAAGAACTATCTCAACGGTGCGCTGATGCTTCCTGACAGCAATGCCAACAAGACCGGCGCAGGCTTGCATACCTATGTGGGCAAGTATAACTGGTTCACGGGTGGTAATGCCAGTGCTGGGAAAAAGTCGGTCCGTGGCTTCCGGCGCGGCTTCACCGCTAACCTCCCGTACCTGTCTCCGTTGGCGTTGGTCGCGTACCTTTCGCCCTCGAACTCGCACTCGAGCATCGGCTTCGGCACCTGTTGTCGCATAGCGGAATAGAAAACGTAAACCCGCCCGAACGAAGTGAGGGCCGCTGAGCGAAAGCGAAGCCGTAAACTGCGCGGCTTGGCGCGCCCTCCGAGCGATAGCGAAGGCACCCATACCGCCGCAAGGCGGTCGGCTCGAAAATTCAAAAATAGAGGTCATCTCCAGCGATGGGGATGGCCTCGTTTTTTTCTGGGTAAACCCCAGACGGCATTTCGCCCAAATAGTGTGGAGATGTGGTGCGACATCGTTGAAACAGAAATCCATGCCACCGACCAAATAGCACAAGGGAATCGGAGTACCCGTCAGGTGGTGAGGTTGAAATAAGGCGGCTGCACTGTACGGTCGGTCCGTGGCTTCCGGCGCGGCAACAACGCTAACAACACGAACCTGTCTCCGTTGACGATGAACGCGAACAATTCGCCCTCGAACACGAACTCGAACATCGGCTTCGGCAACTGAAACGCAGTAACGAAATACATAAGCCCTCGATTGCTTAGACCTGAGCATGAAGAGACAGGTGCAGAGCCTCGCTGACGCTGGAGAGCGAAACAACGCAGGAAAAGGTGCTAAGACCACCAGCCGACCGCGCAAGAATGAGCGAAGGAGAGGGTAGGCTGCAAGGCGTTCGGAAACCTTGCTATCGGCGCAACAGGTCAAGACAAAAAAATTATGACATCAACATGGAACAACATCACCACTGGCCTTCACGCTGCCGTATATGACAGCTACACGGCCAAGAGCTCACGTCAACGCGCCAAGCGTGAGGTGGTGGAGGTCATGGCAGATGTGGACGGATTCTGCCAGCGCAAGCGGCATGAACTGGAGTGTGACACCTACCGCATAGGCGACTATCGTCACTTCCGCCTAAAAGATAAGAAGAAGGAGCGCGACATCTCGGTATTGCCCTACGAAGACCGATGTGTGCAGAACGCCATCAAGGATGCCATAGAGCCGCTATTGCTCCGTCAGATGACCGACGACATGATGGGCGGTCTGCCTAATTGCGGGGTACTGGCAAGCGACAAGCGGCACCAGGTGGTGGCACGAGTGCGGGTGCTCATGAACGACCGCTCGCTGAAGTATTGCTTGCAAGGCGACATCAAAAAGTTCTACGACCATGTGGATAATGTCATCAGTATGCAGCTCATTGAGCGGCAGGTAAAAGACAAGCGCACAAGGGCTGTCATACGTCAGCACCTCTTCAACCAGAAGCGGCTCGCCATCGGTGATCCATTCAGCCACCTTATCGCCAATCTCAATATGTCGGTCATCATTCGCAAGGCAAAGGAGCTGTACGGCGATAGCATCAAGGTAGTCAATTTTGCCGACGACTTCATCGCCTTCAGCAAGGACAAAGAGACGCTGAATGCCCTGCGACGCGATATGCAGCAATGGGCAAAGACGATGCGGTTACACTACAAGCCGATGTATGTGCGTCCCGTTGACGGTCAGGACATCATCTTCTGCGGCTACAAGTTCGGGCGTGGCTACGTTCACCTGACCCAGCACACGAAGAAACGCTACGTCAAGGCCCGCCACAAGAAGCGCAGTATAGGCTCCTATCAAGGCATCATCGGAGTGGCAGACACGAAGCATCTGAAACTAAAAATTCAAATAAACGACAATAAAGGAACTATGAGCGAGAAAATCAGACGACCCTTTGCAGGGCGACCCATGAAAATGGAAACAATGGAAGGTATCAACCATACCATTGTGGACTTCCAGAAACGCAGCAGCAACCAAAAGGACTGCGACAGTTACTACCACATTCAGGCACTTGCCGACGGGCTGGGATTGATAGTGTATAGCACCGGCGCACAGAAGATATGCAAGTACCTGGACACCAAGAGCCGCACGGACATCCCACTGCGCGACATGAAGATAGTGCATGACTGGAGCGGCTTCTACTATGACGGCACCGTATATACCGATGCCGAGGAAGAAGAAATGATTCGCAAACAATTTAACATACCCAAATCAGCATGAGACAAGAAAGATTCAATGAGCCTCACAAGCAAGGCTTGGAGCGGCTCACAGGCGACAACACAGGACTGGTGTACTGCAACGAGCGCACCGAAGTAGTGACCGACGAAGAGGGCAACGAGAAGACTGAGTACGTTTACGACGTGTATGAGGTCACAGATGCCCGCGACCCTCACAAGGTGAAGAACGAGGTAATAGAGAATGAGCACCCCTTCGGCGACGAAACGAAGATACTCCGCAAGACCTTGGCCAAGGTTCTGAAGGCATCAGGTCAGTATGACAGCGAGGAATACGCAGAGTTCAAGCAGTACAACGAGTTTGCCGAAAGCGTCTAACAAGAAATCCCGAGCCATAGAGGTTCGGGATTTTTTTATTTATCAATGGTAAACCTACGACCGCTTTTTGTCCGAATGGTAGAAGACAAAAAAGAGAATCAGATATGAATGAACAGAATGAAACGGGCTTGAAGTGGCTGAGCATTGATGCCATCCACCAGCACTGCCGAATCGACTTCAACTGCGAGGATGCAGAACTGGAGCAATTCGGTATTGCAGCCGAGCAAGCCATCCTCGACCTCACGCGGCGCACGTATGAGAACTTCATCGATACCTATGGCCGCATTCCCGACCCCATCTTCAACGCCTCGCTGTTGCTGGTGCAGAACCTCTACAACAACCGCGACGCTGCCGACACGCAGAAGAAAGAGGCATCGCTCTACGGCTTCGACCTGTTGCTGAAGAACTACATGGTGCTGACGGGTGGCACACCTCTCCAGGTGGAGCGCGACGGGTTGCTGGATAAACTCACGGTGGTGATGACCGAGTTTGACTTTGACTTCGGGGAAATCTCCGAACCGAGCGAGGAACTTGTGGAAGCCTACGACACCCAGCGCAGGAACATGGCCGCACTCTACAACCGCTATGCCTTCATCCAGCAGCCGACCTCTTACATCTGCGGGAAATTCCGTGATGCCATCGCCAAGGCGAAGGAGGACTGCGACGAGATCATCAACCAACAAAACAAATAGGCTATGGGATATAGTGCAGGATTCTTACACGACATGATTCAGGTGCTCAACCGCAAGGAGGCGAAGACCAGTAAGTTTGGTCTCGACGGTGGCGGTGTGGAGTGGGAAGAAGGCCCGTGCCTTCACGCCAACGTGGACTATCAACGCGGCAAGTCGGCCATGAATGCCGGAAGCCTCGATGCCTATGCGGTGAAGATTGTGCGCATGAGGTGGACGAATGTGTTCAATGAGCGCAGCCGCGTGAAGTATCTCGACAAGACGTATCAGATCATCCCCGAGACGTGGAACGCGAACCACCGCGAGAACACGCTGCAATTTCTGATGCAGCTGATTGTGAATGATAAGTGATTTTAGACAGAAGAACATAAGAACACAAATATCCCAGATTATGGCAAAACAAAAAGGAACTACAGAGAAGAAGCCACGGACGGCTGAGAAGGCGACCAAGGCGCAGAAGCTGCCGACATTCACGGGTGAGCGTGAGGTGGCGATGGTGCATTTCAATACGCCAGAGATCACGACGGCTGCAATATTGAGTATCAGGAAGCATGGCGGTGAGAAGTATCATGTGACCATCTTTGACAACAGCGCAGACTCTGAGACGAGTGAGGGACTGAACAAGGCCCGTCCGTTCAAGTTGCCGAAGGACAAGGCAGATCGCGAGAAACTGGGCGACGTGACGGTGATTGACAACACCAAAGGTCAGATTATCGACTTCGACAATGAATTAGAAAAGTACCCCGACCGCGAGCCGCATTGGGCGATGCTGTCAAACTTCGGTAGCTTCAAGCATATCATCACCGTGCAGAAGTTGTGGGAGATACTGCCAAACGGTTTCGTGCTGTTGGAAGGTGACGCACTGATCAAGAAGCCGATTGACTGGATGTGGCGCAAGGAGTTTGCAACCGTCGGCAAGATCGAATGGAGACCGAACAATCCCGTGGTCATTCCCAGGTACTACCCGTTTCTGTTGTATATGAACGTGCCGAAGCTCGTAGCCAAGGGTGTGAGTTTCTTCGACCCCATGCGCTGCTGGGCCTTGCAGAAGGGAGAAATGACTCGCGGAAACTGGTACGACACGGGCGCATCGTTGCTGGAGGATGTTATCAACGGCAAGCCTGAGCTTGTAGGATGGAACGTGAAGGAACTGACGGAATACTACGACCACTATCACGGTGGTTCCTGGCGCAGACTCGATGTCAAGAATCAAATCAACTGGCTCAACCAAAGGAAAGCACTATGGCAGATATAAAACCATTGACCATCTGGACGGTGTACCACGATGACAAGCAGATTGCGGAGTACGGACTGAAAGAGACGGACACGCGCAAGCTGTACGCGAATCACCACACGGATGCAGACCATGAAGTGAACGTGCTGAATCCTGCGTGGTCGGAGTTGACGGCGATGTTCTGGATTTGGTGGAACACCACCGACACCCAGTGCATCGGCATCAATCACTACCGCAGACAGTTTGAGCCGAAACGACTGCCGAACAATGGAGAGGTGTGCATCTACCAGTTGGATAACTGGGGCAGCGAAACGGTGGCACAGCAGTTTGCACGTCACCACGGACAAATGGCTCTCGACATCATGATTAAATGTCTGCGTGAGCATGACGATAATGGCGAGCGGTATGCAAGCAATATCCTTAATGCTCATCTGCTGGTTAGGAGTTGTTGCTTTGTGATGACCACTAAGGACTACGACAGCATGGTAGAGTGGCTTTTCCCGCTGCTGAAGAAAATCCGTCGCAGACTGATTGGCGACCCAGACACTCAGGAAGATGAACTGAAACGATGGCGCGACTATGCCGTGAAGCATTTCGGTGAAGAGAATGCCGACTATCAGATGCGGTGTATCTCATTCATCGGTGAGCGGCTGACCTCCGCGTGGATCATGGAGAACCTGAACATCATCCAAATCGAGCACAAAGCATCGGTAAACCCGTGACGTGTTTTTGTACGAATATAAAAAGGTAAAAGATATGAAATTATTTGGATTCTTACCGACGGGAATGCTCCCAGTGCGACAGCGCGAGACACCACAGGCACCGATACCAGGTGTTCCATCGAGCACCATGCCGAAAGAGCAGTCGAAGACGGTGACGGGCGGTGACTATCAGGAGCGCATCGCCTATGTGCGAGGCCCTGAGCAGGCGTTGGTCGTGGGTGCGGTGTATCGTGCCGTCAATCTCCGCGCCGACACGATGAGCGTCATGCCCGTGCAATATCAGAAGCGAGACTTCGAGAAAGGCAACTATTACGTGGATATGCGCGGTCTCGGTAAGCGACTGAACTATCTGCTTCAGGAAGAGCCGAACCCCATCATGAGCGCATCGGACATGTGGAAACTGGTGGAGATCAACCGCCTGTTCTACGGCAACAGTTTTGTGTATATCGAGCGCGACGAGTTCGGATTCCCATTACACCTGTGGCTGGTGAAGTCGGGCGGTTACAACGTGAACACAGGCCGCTTTGTGGGTATCACCTATCTGACCGACCACGGCTATATGACGATGCCAGACGTGCCGCGTGAAGACCTGTTGCACTTCCCAAATACCTTCCGTTATCTGAACGGTATATGGGGCATCCCGACGCTTCAGTATGCCATCGAGACGCTTTCGCTGAACCGCACCCTGCGCTCGCAGGCATTGGAAACAGCGGCCAAGGGTGGACGTGTGAAACTGATCATCGGTGAAGAGAAACCCGCCAGCGGTCAAGGCACGCTCGCATTCGGACTGATGAACAAGGGCGAAATGGACTCATACGCCCAGGAACTCCAAAAGAAGATGTACAGCGGTCACGACATCCTCGCCATCCGTGGGCTTGATAAGGTGCAGAACATCTCAATGACCTCTGCCGAGATGCAGATGTTCGAGCAGATGGGTGCCACGAACGATGACGTGAGCAGATTCTTCGGTGTGCCTCGTCCGTTGTTGATGCTTGATACCAACTCACATTACAACGACTACCAGAACGCCACGATGGAGTTCCACACGCGAACCATTCTGCCGCAGAAGACAGGCAACGAGAAAGAAATCTTCCGCAAACTCATCGGCTTCAAGGATTATGGCATCAGACGTATCCACATCTGCGAAGACCCACTCATGGCAATGGATCCAGAGCGTAGGGCAAAGGTGGCACTCATGAAACTACAGGCAGCCATCGCCACGCCGAACGAGATACGTGCCGAGTTTGACATGCCGACCGTGGAGGATGGCGACGTGCCAATGGCAAGTGCCAACCTGATGACGCTGAAGGCACTCATCGCCAAGAGCGACGCAAGCACCCAGCTGAAGCCCGGCAACTACACCGTGGGAGAACCGCCAAAGGAGGGCGAGGATCAGCAATGAACGAACCATATAGAATCAAAACAGCCATCGCACCGCAGCCAATGAGCCGCGACGAAGTTGCAGAATATTTCGAGCGTAAGGCGCAAAATATGGCGGTAAACCCCAGACATGGTTCTGCCCGTATAATGAAACGATAATTTTTCAAAACAGGAAAAGATATGAAGCAAACAAGATTCATCCCGATTGAGACCTGCGGCCTGCAACTGCGTGAGCCACAGGAAGGACAGACGGAGAGCCGCGAGATTGAGGGCCGTCCGATTGTCTTCGGTGTTCGCTCGGTCAATCTGACACCTTGGTCAAGCACACGCAAGGTCTATGAGGTGCTTGAACCTGGATGTATCAGCCGCGAACTCCTACAGAAAAGTGACGTGGTTCTGAACCTGAACCATAACAGTGACGTGGTGAACGTGCTGGGTCGTTATCGTAACAACCCTGACAAGGACACCCTATCTCTCGAACTGCGTGGCGACGGCATCGACTGCCGTTGCGACCTGCCGAAGACGAACAACGCCAACGATACGCTGGAGCTGATCCGTCGCGGTGACATCAACGGTATGTCCTTCGCTTTCGAGGACGACTGGGAGGACTCTGAGAACGGTGTGTCTTTCGAGAAGACCAACGACGTGGAGGACGGCAAGGAAGTATGGCTCCGCCATGTGAAGCGCATCACCGGCTTGTATGATGTCAGCATCGTCACCCATCCTGCCTACGAGCAGACCACTGTCGGCACCCGTGAGGCTTCAGACGCAATTGAGAAAGCGATTGAGGATATGATGCAGCGCGAATGTGGCGACGACGAAGCCAAGAAGAAGGCTGAGGAAGAAGCGAAGGCTGAAGAGGAGCGCAAAGCCCGCGAGGAAGCCGAAGCCAAGGCCAAGGCAGAGCGCGAGGAGCGCGAACTGGAAGAGCAGGCACAGCGTGCCCGTGAAAGTCAGATGCTCCGTCTGCGCAGCCGCAGACTCCGCTCTGAAATTGATTTTTAATTCACTTAGTATAAACCAAAAAGTTGTTATCATGAAAGAAATGACAAAACAGCAGCTCCAGGAGCGTCAGAACGCCATCATGGAGCAGATGGACCAGATGGAAATCCAGTCCCGTGAGAAGAACAATGGCGACATCAAGTTCACCGACGAAGAGGCCGCTAAGTATGATGCACTCTGTCGTGAGAGTGCTGGTTTGAGCGCAAAGGCCAAGGCTCTGGCTTCTGATGCTGAGTTGGCAAACATCCGCAGCAATGAGGAGAAGGGTGCCAAACTGCGTGAGATGCTGAAGAACTGCAAGAACAAGCGCGAGAACGCCACCACCATCCTGGCTAATCCCGCCGACGGTAACGTCAATGGCAACTTGGAGGCTGGCGGTCTGATTCCCGTCACCATCAAGGAGATCATCGACACCAAGGTTGCAGGCATCGAGTTACCCGAGGACCTGATTCAGGTGATGGGTGTGACTGGCACCGAGATCATCCCTTACTCTACCAATGACGTGAACTTCACTGTGAACGGTGAGGTGCAGAAGGTGTCAGAGCAGGGTCTCGATTTCGCCAACATCCAGGCACAGCCCCAGCGCGTAGCCGCTTCCGTGGCCGTCTCTCATCGTGCCATCGACAATGCCGCTTTCGACATCCTCGGCTTCATCACCTATAAGTTGTCGAAGGGTCTGGCCATGTTCAAGGCTCTCCACGTTTACAGCCACTGCAAGTTCGACACCCTGAAGGGCCCGTTCGCTTTGGTTGACGTTGAGGAACTGACGCTCGACGAGAATATCGGTAAGAACCTCGCCAAGAAGGTGGCTGAGATGTACGACCTCGGCTTTGAGGGTGTGCCCACCATCACTATGGATAAGGTGACTGAGGTTGACTTGGCTTACACCAAGGCCATCCCTGGTCAGAACGGCGACCGTACCGTTGTCGAGAACGGAAAGTGCTGCGGTTATCCTTACACCGTAAGTCCGTACATCGACTATGCTCTCGACGGTGGTGTTCCTAAGAAGGAGGCAGGTGCCCGATATATTGGTATCGGTCATTATGGCTACCTCGCTATGGAGCAGCACGGAGAGTTCCGCTTCAATGTCGATGCTACAAGCTCCGCTAACTTCGACCGTGGTACTGTAGTGCTGGGTATCTCCACAGATTTCAGCCTTACAGAACTCAGTGCCAAGGTGAACGGCAAGAACGGCAAGCCCCAGGCCTTCAAGTTGATCAAGCTCGTGGAGGAACCGACAACTCACTAAACTCTCTCAGACTCTCAATTCTCTGGGCTTAGTTCCTGTGGCGGTCGCCCTCAATGCAAAAGCAAAGACCGTGTGACCGCCACTCCCCAGGGGAGAGAGATGTATCAAATCAACAATTAACAGAGTAAGCAAGTATAGAACATGGGACTGCTGACTGATTCTTTCTTCATCAGGGCTATCAAGTCGAATGCCGAATTGTTGGCGAAGTTGCCTGCTGGCGACATCTACAATAATGTGGCTGATCCTGACTACGACATGGAGAACGTGGAACTGCCCTACATCGTGGTGAACAACGACGGTGGTAGTGAGGGCGACATGACCAAAGATTCATGGAGTGAAAGCCCGGAAGACAAGGTGAACATCAGCATTCTGATGGTGTGCCGCAGCCGCCAGGAACTGGCAGACATGACGCTGACCGTCCGCAAGACTATCAGCGACTTCATGAAAGCTACCTGGCAGCGCATAAGCGAAGGTACTCCCGAGGAGGGCGACGAGATCGCACCGATTCAGTATGAGTTCAGTTTCAGCGACATAGCCTTCATCATGGATAAGCCAGCGCATCGCCAGATGTTCTATTATAATTGCACAACTCCTAACGAAATCTTTATTGACGATGAGCAAGACGACTGATAAAGAACAGCCAGCACATGTGGCTGAACTGTTACTTAACTGTACAGCCGTGCTCGAAGCACCCACCACTGAGGCATTGGCCGGAATGGTCAACGACATCCCTGCCGACTGCAAGTACAGCGTCGGTGCCGTGGGCCGCAAACAGGACGGCAGTGCTTACACACTCAGAGTTGACTTAATCAAAAATTAAAAGATATGGCAACATTAAAAGGTCAAAACTTTCGTATCTGTATTTTCGACGCAACAGCCGAGAAATACAAAGTGATTGGAATGAGTACCGGGTGCACGGTGACACTTACGAACAATACTGATGATGGTAGCCACAAGGATATTGTGGGTGCTGCTGCAATGCCTACGGTAGTCAGTCGGAGTTGGTCAGTGTCATGTGACTCATTGGATGTCTCCGATGCAGCTGCGATGCTCACCGCCATCAAGTCGATGCAGCCCGTCACCCTGATGTGGGACGAGACCAGCACCAGCAACAACCAGACCCGTGAAAAGGCTGCTTTTGCCCGCAAAGGCTCTGCCTATATGAACGACGTAACCTTCAATTTCAACGATCGGGAGAATAGCACAAAGGCTCTCCAATTCGCAGGTAGCGGTGCGCTCGAAACCGTTGGAAGCAGTGAGGCTGTTGAGATCATTCCATTGGGCAGTTACACCAAAGGTCAGTATGTTCGTCTGTTTCTATCGAGTGACAACACAGCAGCACCTTCTGCCGTCATAGCAGCTGCCAAGCAGCTCAGTCTGCATGTCAGCCTGACGCTGGAAGATGCAAGCACTAAAGACACTCCAGGAAACTATCAGGTTCAGGAGCCGACTGGTATCAGCTACGACATTTCATCTACTGCGCTCATGCGTAGTGGTGAGACGATCACCGAGCAGGTGCCTGGCAAGACAGTTGCAGACATCGAGGCATTGCACGAGGCTGGAACGCCTGTGAAGTGGAAGATCGCAAACGTTACTGGCACTAACCAGCGTACTGCGTCAAGTACGATTGTCAGCGGTTCTGTGATCCTGACCACACTCACCTTGAACGGTCCAAACCGAGCCAATGCCGACTACACCGCACAAATGAACGGCTACGGCGATTTCACGGTGGCCGCTTGAAACCTCTCATTGCATACAATTTAGCCATTGTACTATATTATTTAAGACGTTAAACAATCCGCGCCCAGCCTTGGCCCTCATCGGCTGGCTGGGCGTTTTTAATCAAAGGAACTATGAACCCCAGAAGAACAATTCAAATCACAAGAAAGAACGATGCAGGCGAGATCGGGCAGACGGAAGTAAAACTGCTCTATTGTGCTGCCTCAGAGACAGGATTCCAGACGCTCAGTGGCGTTACGATGGAAGTTTTCGCACCGGAACTCGAAAAGAACGAGGAAGGTAAATGGATCATGAAGGCACCGCCAAAGGCTACCGACATGAACTACATCCAACTCTCTCTGGCTTGCATCATCGCAGCCTACGAATGCGATGGCGAGGAACCACCCATCAAGAGTGAAGACCTGCTCTACCATGCCAGCCGTGAGGAAGTGCAGAACCTCGTAACAACAGTGCTTCAGATGCGCAACGAATGGATGGAAGTGCCATCGACCATCAAACCTGAGATGGAAGAGCGCGAAGGAAAGGGTAAACGAAAAAACGTCAAAACGCCTACGAGACCTTCAAAGTCGTAGTAGGCGAGATCGGGCGCGACAGGCATGAGTATCTCTATGAGATGAAGTGGTGGGAAATACTGCTCATCATCCAGGGCTACCGCCGTCGCAACGTGCTTCAGTATCAGTTGCAGCGCATACAGGCTTGGGCTTCCGCTTTCTGTATGGGCAATAAAGAAGGCAAACAACCGCAAGACTTGGTTGACCTCTATTTTGATCACTACATCGAAGAAGGCGAGGCGCAACTCACACAGCAAGATATTGACGAGATGCAAGCCGAGATAGACGCAGAGAATGCGAGAAATGGATTTTAACGAAAAAAATAGGGGAGCCCGCCGGCTCCCCACTTTTGTCTAACTCTAAATCTAATAATACGAAAAACGAAAAGGCTCAGTCGTCACGACTCACCATGTATGTACGTCGTCCTCACCCCAGGTATCGTCGGCAGTCAGCGTGAATGCCTTTGCTGTGCCCAAGATGCCACCAGAGTAAGAGGTGGTGATATTCCGTTTTAGTGGCACATCTTCAAGCGAAACCTGACCAAGCACGGATTCGTCTGAAGCCGTAAGCGTTGCGGTAATGTCTGTCTTCCAATCTGCTGACGGCACGAATCCAAAGAACGAAACCATCAACTCACCGCTGGTTCCGATATAGTTGGCAGGGATGTTCACAGGTCGCGGATAGTTCGCCTGAAGACCGACACCCGCGCCAGTGGTATAATCGATGCCATAATACCATTGTGAAGGCGTGACGGTGAAAACTGAGGCGTTTGCAGGCACTTCATCGGTGACGGTGATTTGCAAGCGCGTGGCGACACGACCGAGCGTGACAGCCTGAGACGCGGCAGAACTTGGTGCAACGGTGATGTTGGCAGTCGCCCAATAGGTGTCGGAAGGTTTCGCCCAGGTGATCGTCTTCGCGTCGGTGTCAGATGTCGGTGTCGTGCCACGAGAAGCCACGAAGTAGATAGTGTGCGAACCATACCCCATCGAGGCAGAGATGGATCCGAATCCGTCATCGGTACTCGACTGGTGGATCGTCTGCTGCAACTCATCGCCAACGTAATCAAACATCCACAGGTCTGTGAGACTGAGCGATGTAATCGCAGCGCGGGTCATGGCCTTCGTCTGGAAGGTGTCACCAAAGGTGAATGTGATTGTTTTCTTCTCCATGCCACTCGGCTTTTCAGCCTGCGGTTCTTCACTCGAGCAAGAAATCATCGACAGCATTAAGGCTGCTGCCAGGCCCATTTGAAACTTTTTCATAGTTGCGTTGTTTTTGATAGTTTATATTTAAGGAGTGGGCGACACACATCGTCGCCCTTTGTCCTTTTCAGTCAAGCCGACGGATATACACAAATCCCGTGAAGAACTTATGCCCATCGTCTTCATCTTCGCACGCTTCGATGAAAGCCGTGCAACGGTACGGAAATTCATTCGCTGTCAGAGAACACACGAGGTCTGTCTGTCCACTTGGGATATAGCCGAGGTGATGACGGTCTTCTGCCACGATCTTGATGGCATCAGGATCATACTCGTTGTCAGGTTCCGGCACCAAGGCGCACTCCACGCGACCGACATAACGGCTGATGCCCTGACGGTGGTTAATGCCTGCAATCTTCAGAATGCGCAGGTTGTCGTAGATCGAAAGCCAACCGCCATCAGCACGACGCTCCGGCAACGGCCCCGTGTAAGAACCAGATGCAATCGCACCAGGCACAAACTTATCGCCAACGATACCAGCCTGGATGCAAGCCTGAATGCGGCGAATCTCCGTTTCAATGTCAAGCGGTTGATCATCGTCTTGCTCCTGTACCTTTGCAGCAGCACTTCTGTGTGAGTCAAAATAAATAAAAGCAAGGGCCGCGCCCACAATTAATAATGCAAATAGAAATAATGTCATAGCGTTAATATTTTAGGGTTTAACATGTTTATCTTTCAGTTTCTCAGCAATCCGCTCGAAGTCATCGTGAATGTCAGCAGCCACGATTTTGGCATAGCGTTGCGTTTGTGTTATATTTGTATGGCCGAGCATCTTTGAGACGTGTTCGATGGGCACACCATGCCGGAGCATCCATGTGGCGAAGGTGTGACGGGCCATGTGCGAGTGCAGAGGTCGCTCGATGCCACAAGCCATGCCGAGAGCCTTCAGGCAGAGGTTGTAGTCGGAGTTGTCAAGGCGTGGCACCTGCCAGTTGTACCGCTCCAGAATAGCCACCACAGGCGGCAACAGCTGCGAGGTGTACGCCACGCCCGTCTTGATTCTCTCGCCTGTATTCTTCCAAACCCCATCGATGAGCTTATAGTCCCCGATGTCGAAGTTCTGGGTGTCAGAGTAGGCGAGACCCGTGTATAATTGAAAGACAAACAAATCCCGCGCCATCGCCATTTTTGAGCCCTGAACTGGGTGCAGACTCTCGAAAGCCTTCATCTCCTCATCCGTCAGGAAGTCGATACGCTCACGGTCGCCCCGCTTAAACTTCCCCTTCAGACGGTCGTAGGGGTTCTGCTGGAGGCGGTCAAAGAGCACAGCCCTGTTCAGCAGAGCCTTCAGGCACTTGTGGTAATTGTAGATGGATGCCTCGCTGATGTTTGCCATTTGTTTACCCATTTTCGCGTCCGCGTCCGATTGTGGCTTGGTAATCCTGTGAAGGTAGGCATCCCACTTATATATATTCTCCACCGTCAAATCCTGCCACCGTCGGATGGTGTCGAAGTCCTGAAGGCGCGAGAGCATCGTCTGGTAATGCTTCAGCGTGCCCTCCGCATGTGTCAGCTGCTCCAGTTGGTCGCGGCACCATTCCAGGAAACTGGTGCTCGACTCGTCGGCCACCAGCACCCAGGCACGACGCTTGATGTCCGCCACGTCTATCTGCCTGCCATCGTCGATGGCGGCGTTCACCTCTGTATCTATCTTTTTATATAAAATGTTCAGGCGCGTGCGTAAGGTGTCAGCATCAGGGCGGTTGACAATCATCCCCGCCTTGAACTCATTCTTTCTCACCTTGATGCCTGTGTTGATATAATAAGGTTTGCGATCCACGGTCACACGAACTTCCAGCGGGCCTTCACAGCCTGCCTTCGTGCGTCCACGATGATCCCAAACTATTGAAGTTGTTATCATATTCTTGTTTATTTGTTGGCTACGTTTCCCCGCCACATTTCCACTATGGGAAACACTTGGCAAAGATTTCAGCCGAAATATACCGATTTTTACTTATTTTGCATTTTCCTTTATTTCGATTCAAGGGTCGCAATCCCTTTTATTGAGGCGGTGGCCGCGTTTTTAGGCAGCAACCCCACCACCCCATCCGTGATCCGTTTGGGATTGCTGAGTTAATAATGGGGTCATTGTATATATAGTAGGTCAACATGCGTTTCCATGATATTAGATGGGGAAACGGATGGAGTACTACGGATATACTTAATACCATTATTATATAGAAAACAGCCATCATATATTTGGTTGGATTTGGTCTTTGTCAGCCACCCCCACTGGGAATGGATTGTGACTGAGTATTTCATCTGTCTGATACTTGCTCAGCTGTTGTCGGAGCGATTCATTCTCTCGTTTGAGAAGTTCAATGATGTCGTGTTGACTGGCGATGGTCCGCTTCTGCTCTTTTATTCTATCCTCTAATTCTTCGATATGACGGCCTGCAATATCATCATAAACCTTTTGGAATTGTTTCTCTAACAGAAAACTGTCATCCATTGCAGAGTGCTGACGAGGCTCATGCGATGGGTTGGCATCAAGAAGCCGGCGCGACTCCTTGAGAGCTTCATCTGCATTCATATCGGCTAACTGCTGTCGAGATATACAATCACTCTTGCCACGGAGGTAGTCGATATTCAACTCCCTGAACCTATCGCACAGCGCACGGATGGCATCGTCGCTGACAGATTTCACGTGCCCGTTCTTGATCCTTGATATAAGATTGGGACCAAGACCAGCTTTCACGGCAATGTTGCCCTGGTTCTCCGCAAGTCCATTATCAATCAGCCACTCGATGGCATCCATGAAAAGCTCATTTTTTGTCTTCATTTTAGCACAAATAACCACGTTTAATCTTAAATAACCTTAAATTTAACCACAAATCACCACGTTTTAGCACGCGGTTTCATTTTAAGTTTGTATATTTGCACCCGAAAGTAAGTAAGTAAACAAACAACGAGGCAAGAAAATAGCCGTCAGACGGGAGGCCGTCTTTTTACAAGCGGATAACCGCCAATTTGCGAACACTTTGCGAGGGTGTCGGATTGCAAATATACGGCTTTTTCTGCCAAGTTGTAACAAAGTAAGTAAACTATTAAGTAAAATTAAGAAACGTATGGTTAAGGAAAAAGTAGGAAGAGACGACTGGAAGCAGCTGAAAGTTGGCGAGACTGGCGTGTTCACATTGCCTGACGAAAGGGCGATTGAGTGTGCGCGTGTTGCTGCTCAGGATGTGAAGAAGTACGACCATTATGAGTTTGAGCGTATCAAGGTGGCAGAGCCGCTGACAATCGCTTTTAAGCGCGTGAAGTAATGGACAGACTGCTGAGATCGGAGATTGTGGCAGAGGTCAGGAAGTCGATGACTGAGATTCTGGAAGTGGCCAATGAGCGTTGGCTGACTGGCGACGAGCTGTGCGAGCAGTTCCAGATGTTCTCGAAAGGTTGGTTGAAGGCTTATGGCGACCGCCTGCCACGTCAACGTGCGGAAGTGATGGACGATGGTATAAAGGTTAGTCGCTGGGCATATCCACAACACCGCATCGCCAGGATGATACAAGAAGGAACCATCAAGGAACTCTAAATAGGTCAACAGAAGTAATGTGTGAAACATAGGCTTTTTTAATCACAGATTAACCAAACCCCAGCCCGCCGTGATGGTTCGCTGGTTTTCAGAAGACCCAATATTACAGTTAATTCATATATCAAGTTTTTAAGTTAGACACAAATTTGACTATTTGGCACCGAGCGCGGTGACCTCCCATTCGGATTAATAATGAAGTTTTACTATTATTCCCTGCCATCCGTGAGGCCCGCAGGTTTTTATGAAGGAACTACAATAATCATCAGGATAAGATTTGGAAGGTAAAGACCCGTAAAAGGTGCAACGGGCAAGTAACAGTAGGATGAGCGTGGGTTCGATTCCCTCACCTTCCACAAACGCCGAGGGACGTATAGAGATAATCCCGGTAAGTAGGCAAAATCATTTGTTGAGATCACTGAGGAGGTACAGCAGCCAGGGCGCAAGCCTGTACGTGTATCGAATCGAAACGGCATCGAAAGAGACCGACAAGCTGAAGGAGTGGAAAGAGACGGTACTCAATCCGTAAGTACAGCCGGAGGCGACAAGGTAAGTTCCGAACCCCGCAGCGGCCACGAGTTGGCCCCGAAATGCAAAGAATAAGGCGGGAAGGTAGTAGTGTAAGGCCGAGGGAATGGTGGGAGAGAATGAAAGCCGAATGAGCCGCAGGAATGCGGATATTAAACAGAACGAAACAGATGGAGCGAGGTTCGCTATATGTCATCAGCGAATAACCAAGTATCTTAGGCAGGGTTTGGCACCTGCATGAGCCTCGAACTTGATAAATATATATGGTATGCCGTGAAGCTAAGTTGGTAAAGCGTCGCAATATTGCGGAGGTCGGTGGTTCGAGTCCACCCACGGAAACATTTCACTTTAATAAGATGACACAAGATCAATTATATTTTTGGCTCCAATATGACGGTATGGTTAGAGCAATCGATCTGCCGATGGAGTACAAAGTAAAAGACAGGCGCATCTGCTGTGTGAATAAGAATTGCACAAACGCGCTTAGAGATAAATGCTTGTTTTGGCAGAGATTTCTGAATTATGGTAAAATAATAGGATCAGAAGCGATGCGATGGGCATTCACTAACACTAAAATCTATCAAAAAGGAATAGAGAGAGAAAAGTGGGATAAAAACTACGGCAAACCAAACTATTTCTCAGCTGCATTCTTTTTCATGCCTGAGCAAAAAGGTATAAAATGTGAATATTACAAAAGTCAAATCTAAAAACAAAAGAATCATGAAACAGTATTTGAATGATGACGAGTGTGCGAAGTACATCCTGCGTCAGATTGGTTTCGGTGCCATCATGGGCATTGCATTTTTGGCAACAGTGTTTATCGGTGGGCTGCTGGCTCACTTGGTGAGTGGGCTCTAACCCTTTATAGTAAAAAGGGTAGTGACCTTTATAGTAAAAAGGGTATCACCCTTTATAGTATAAACGTATTTAATCAGTATATCAATGGAATTTCAAGGAAGAATCGCAAAGCTGCTGCCCATCCGACAGGGTGTGAGCCAGCGCACGGGCAACGAATGGAAGTCGCTGCCTTTTATTTTTGAGTATTTCGAGCATGACAGTGACCGCTACGCCGACAGCGTGATGTTAGAGACATTCGACACCAAGGTGATCGACAACCTGAAAGAAGGGATGGAGGTACGATGCGGATTCGGACACAAGACGCGAGAGTTCACGAAACAGGACGGCACGACAGCCGTCATTAATGACTTGCGCCTCTACAAGATCGAAAGCGTCCGCAAGGTACAAAATCAGACCGCACAGCAGGCGAACGTTCAGGCGGTGGCACAACAGCAAGCCCCTCACGCAGCCCCATTTCCGCCACAGGTAGATCAGTACGGCAACCCAGTTCAACCCATTAACCCAGATGACGATGGCCTGCCATTCTGATGATTATTTCTGCGAGTGGTGGCCGATAGAGGTCGCCACTCTCAATTCTGTGAGCGTATGATCTACGAAGAGATAGTGAAGGCTGTAGGCAATGCCGCTGCCATCTTCAAGCTCGTCTGCGGTGTCGGTAACAATGCCGCGTGGGTGGTGATGATGGAAGGATACGACCACGCACGCCGCTGCAAGGCATTCCGCAGGAGTCTGAAAGGCGGTCACTTGGTGGGCTGGTATTTCAAGCGAGCCATCAGCGACTTCAACGACTACGAGCGCAATCTGCTGACCACGAATACTAACCGTATGTTTCATGTGGCTGACATGAGCGACGACGTGCGCCGCAAGTATGGTAACATCAGTGATGCAGAATATTACGAGTTCTGGAAGGGAGTTGGTGGCGTGGCTTATGCCAAGACCAAGCCGCTAATCACCTCGCTGGTGAATAAGTACCGCGTGAGCCTCGTACAGCACGGTGTGAAGGATGCGGAGCACGTCGCCTGGGTGATGACAGCACAGGCCGCGCTCGACCTCGCAGGAGCCATGTATGAGAGTGCGATGAAGGAATGCGAGAACGGGCTGGAGTTGCATCGCAAAGTGCTCGACGAGGTATTCAGTCAGTTCTCGCTGAAGACCATCTCGAAGGACTGGATGCGGGCACTGATGCTTCTCGCCCCTGAGACCGACCCCATTAAACTGTCTGAAGTCGAAGAGCGGAACATCGACCTCGGCTTGCAACAACTGATGGAAGCATGGCTCGATCCCGAACTGCTCTACTCATCGGCATCAGGAGCCGTTGACGACTTCAATGAGATATTCGCCACGAAAGGCTTCGTGAAGAAGGTGCAGCGCGAGATAGCAGATGTAAAAGCCGAAACACTGAGAGAAATCGAAAAGGCATTTATGCTTGAGCAAAGCGAAAAACTATGAACGAAGAAAATAAAATACCACTGCCTGGTGATCAGGACGCGAAACCGCAAGCCCCGGAATTCCTGAAAGCTGACGAATGGTTTGACATCGACATCAGCGGTGACCTGCTGGACTTTGCCGAGCCATACAGACCGCCACGCTATACGATGGAGCGCGATGGTGTGCCGTTTGCCGACGTGGGCGAGTTGCATATCATCTCAGGCAAACCAGGCCACGGCAAGACAGGTCTGATGTCACAGCTGATGGCGACCTGCCTATGTGGTCAGCACGGCAACACGAGGCGACGCGACGTGTATCATCTGGTGAGACAACCAGACGGGCTGCAAACGGAAGAGATGGTGGATGTGCGCGTGCTCTACATCGACACGGAGCAGGGCAAGGATGACACGATAGCCATCAAGAACCGCGTCTGTTCGATGGCAGGCATCGACTACTCGAAGCCCACGCAGCAGTTCACCATCCTGAGACTCCGCGACACGGAACTGGCACAAGACCGATGGCGAAAGATACTGAAGGCGATCCACACCGTGAGACCCACAGACATCTTCCTCGACGGTATGCTGGATATTGTGAAGGACTACAACGACCAGACCGAGTGTCAGCCGATTGTGCGCCGCTGCATGATGACCGCCACGGAGTATGATGCCTCGCTGTGGGCCGTGCTCCACGAAAACCCGTTGGTGGATAAGCTCGTTGGTGTGCTCGGTAGTATTACCCAGCGTAAGGTGAGCGAGATTTTCACCGTGCAGAAGGTGAAGCAATGCGACCTGAAACCCAACGAGAAACGCCCCGACCTGCCAGACATCTACTTCCGCGTGAAACAGGTGAAAGCCCGTGGCCGTGATGTCTCTGACTGGCTCTTTGAGTACGTCACCAATGCCGGAGGCTGGGGACAGCCCGTGGAGATCAACGACAACGGCACGAAGGTGGTGAACACACGAGAACTGGAGTTTATAAAAGAAGCCGATGAGCGATTCAGTAAACTGACTTGGACTTCGGCAGGACTGAGCCGGACGGAAGTTGACAGTGGACTGACAAAGCAGGGCGTGACAAGCAACCGACGAAAAGCTGACCTGATAAACAAGGCGATGGATGTCGGCATCATCTATAAGGATGGCACCAAGGAACGTCCGAAGTATCACTACAAAGGTCTTGATAAGCCACTACCGAATGACGAGACGCAAGACCTACCATTTGACAAACCAGATAACAACGAACCAGATTTTTAAGGAACTATGACCAAGAAACAAGCACCGACATTCTCACAGCTGAGTTACATCGTTACGGGCATTCTCGCGGCACACGTTCAGCGAGGCGACGAATTGTCCCAAGCGGTGATAGAAAAGGCCGTGTTCGCCGCGAAAACGGCAGCAGAAGCCATCGAGGATATTGTCAACGAGTACACCGACGATGAAGACGGAAGTATCAAAGAAGACCCATTCAAGGACTATCCCTGGAGCGGCAAGGAAGAGCGATACACCGACCTCGCCAACCATCTGAGGGCGCAAGGTGTGACGAGCAATCGACGCATCAGTGAAATCTTCCATGATTCGCTCGAAAATGGCTATCTGATGAAGAACTCGCTGACGGGTAAATATAAGCACGCTGAGCCGTGATTCCCACCGCTAAGCCCGTTTCCCTATTCCCCACCCTTTACTTAACTAAGTAAAGGGATGGGAATGGGAAACCACGCACACGGGCGACGCGCGACGCGCACAGGCGCACGCACGTTTATGGTTTTACAGATAATCGACTTCAGATGACTGCCGAAAACATTCTTTGCAAACATTTCGGCAAATCTTTATAAACATTTTGCGAAATGTTTGCAAAGATTCGAAAATCGGCTACTGAGAATATGAACTCCAAACTAACCGACCATGCCAAAGATCAGCGACGACATCATCAGAACGGTACTTGAACAGGCGAAGATTGAGGACGTGGTTGGCGACTTCGTGACGCTCCGCAAGGCTGGCGTTAACATGACGGGCATCTGTCCGTTTCACGACGATCAGCACGACGGCAACTTCATCGTTCGTCCTTCGACGATCTCAGAAGCGAACCACGGCAACACCTACCGTTGTTTCGTATGCGACGCCAAAGGCGGTCCCGTGCAATTCCTGATGAACGCGGAGCATATGACATTCCCCGATGCCATCCGCTATCTTGGCAAAAAGTATTGTATCGATGTCGATAACATCCAGCTCAACTGGACACCACCGCCACCAAGACCGATACCGCCACCACTGCCACCGCTGGCGATGGAACGAAAATGGGTGAAGCAGCTGATGGGCGACTACAACTACAACCCATTCACATTGTGGTTCGGGCGACTGCCCTGGAATGATCAGCAGCGGCGACAGATGAAGCGCACGCTCTGGCAGTATTGCGTAGGCTGTTGGCATGATGGGCGCGTGGTGTTCTGGTATATTGATCATGAGGGAATACCACGATCCGCCAAGCTAATGAGTTACCATGCCGACGGGCACCGCGACAAGGATCGCAACCCCGGTTGGCTCTACAACCAGGAGGGCTACCGCGACATCTGCCGACCCGATGATCATACCATCCTGAAACCGCTGTTCGGCTCCCACCTGTTGAAAGCCTATCCCGATGCCAGCGTGAACGTGGTGGAGTCGGAAAAGACGGCACTCATCATGGCGAACTACTTCGGCAATCCCGAACAGCAGCTATGGTTGGCTTGTGGCGGTCTGAAGTTCCTGAAGATAGAGTCCATGCAACCGCTGATAGATCAGGGGCGCAAGGTTTGGCTATGGCCGGACAAAGATGGTGTGGAAGGCTGGCAGACGGTAGCCGACAAGCTGGGATCTGACAACGTACAGGTTTATACCAAATTCTTCGATTCCTGCTGGATTGAGGAAGATGGCCCGAAAGCCGACATCGCGGATATTGCGGTTCGGATGCTTTACCATCCAGATTGGGTGCCAAGGAAGGTGGAAGAGCAGGGCGCGACCGAACAAAGTGCTACGGCCTCCGACCAAAGTGGCGCGACCGAACAAAGTGCTACGGCCTCCGACCAAAGTGGCGCGACCCTGTCACCACCGCCCGATGGTGTAACAGATGAAGAATGGGCTGAACACCTGGCAATCCTGAAGCAGATCGGCGACTACGACATCATTCATCCGCAAGATGAACCACTGATTAACCCCGAGGAACTGCGCGACCCGCGACTCCATCAGTGGCGAAAGACCTTAAGACAAAAATATAACTTCAATAAATCAAGAAACAATGAGTGAAGAAAAGAAAGAAGGCTACGAGCTGCTTCAGACCAAGGTATCGACCAAGGCGGCTGAACGGCTGAACCGCATCGCACGAAACAGAGGAACTACAACCTACGGACTCATTCAGTTGGTGTGTCAGTTCCTGATCCGCACGGCATCGGGCGAGTACAACCTGAGCGACGAGATCAACCGTCTGCTCACGCTTTTCCATTTAGAGCCAGGTTGGAAGGATGCCTACAACTCATGCGACCCGACAGCCGACACCGAGATAGCACAAGAGATTTTGATCCTTCAGCAGCCAGGGCGCAGAGGGTTCGGGGCCGTGATGGTCAATAAACCATTCATGGGTGCGTGGACGGAAACGGAGTGCGTGGATGACATCATCGAGCGCATCATCGAGGTGTGCGCCCCTGGTGTGCATAAGCGGCTCAAAAGGCTGTGCGAGATACACGAGTCGGAATCCATACTGGAGCTGTTGGTGTTGCTCACCGATGCCCAGGTGATCGTCGATCTCGACGAGGCAAACCGTCAGGAGATTCAGCAGGCCGACAACATCATGAGCAACGGACGGGCGATGGTCTATGGAGCACGAACACGACGCAAAAAGCATTATGATCCTGATACCATGCCACAACAGATCGTCTTCGAAGACTTCGACCGCGACATGGGAACTGAGCAACTTGACGAGATGGAGGGCTTGCACCATGATACCAGATGACGATGAAAGCATGATCCGCACAGAGCCGAAGCCAACACCACCACCGCCCACACCTGGACTGGTGGAGAAGTTGGAGGCGCAAGGATTCAGACCTTTTACTGAGGAATGGTAACAATCAAGAGAGACCGCAAGGCGAAGGACTGCTGGCTGATCACCACGACCGACAAGGAAGGCTATCACCGCCAGCTGCCCATCACCTTCGACGATATGCGCGAACTGGTAAGACTTTGGATAGATGAAGTGATATGAATAAAAAACAATCAAACTGGAAGCGAAACCCAAAGCACATCTATTATGTCAGTCTGCTTAACTCGAAGGATTGGCAAGGTGTCAACGGACTGAGGGCACGGACGCTGCGGGCGCACCCGCTCTGCCAACTCTGCGAGAAGCAAGGCTTGGTGGTGAGTGCCGTTGACGTGCATCACCTAAAACCCGTCGAGGGTGTTGGCGGTCGATACCAGGAGGGCGACGTGCTGCCCGACTCGGTGAAGGAGGCCATGCGTGAGCGATGTTTCGACGAAAAGAATGTCATTGCGCTTTGCATCCCGTGCCACATCAGGATTCATAAGGAAATGAACAGCCATCGCGGACAGATGCAAGACCTGCCGAACCTGCCGCATGAGGAGCAACCGAAACAGGAGCCGACGGCACTCAGCGACTTCTTCACTCGCATGACGGGCGAACAGTACCACGAGCGACCGAAACCGAAGAAGGGCATCCGACGCACACCGCTGGGATGGATGACCAAGGAGGAGTTTAAGCAGAAGTTGGAAGACAACCAAAAGAAATGGATAGACAATATTGAGCATGGATTTACAAACACTGAGGGAACGTCAGGCGTGGACGCTGACACAAAAGATTGACCACTCGCTCGGAGTGATAGACCAGTTCGCCAGCCACTTCGACGGGCAGGTGTACGTGTCATTCAGTGGTGGCAAGGATTCGGTGGCGATGCTGAGTCTCGTCGAAGTGATCATCCCGCGAGTCAAGTGCATGTTCGTGATGACCGGCTGCGAGTCGCCAAGCGTCTGCCGATTCATCCGGCAACTGAAAGCCGAGGGCAAGGACATCGACATCGTGCGGCCCCGCAAGACCTTGAAGCAAGTCTTTGCCGAGTATGGATTCCCGCTCGTCAGTAAGAAGGTGAGCCACCAGATACAATGTGTCCGACGCAACCCCTATTGCCAATCGAGCCGCGAACTGCTCCGACGCGACAACAAGTATTGCATCCCCGAAAGATGGATGTACCTACTCAACGAACCTTACGAGGTGAGTGCCCGCTGCTGCCAATGGCTGAAGCATCTGCCAGCCTACGACTACGGCAAGCAGACAGGCCGGCACCCGTACATCGGACTGTTGGCACATGAGAGTTATCAGCGCACGCTCGGATATATCCAGCAAGGCGGTTGCAACTTCTTCGGTTCTGAAGGTAAGCAACACCCGCGCTCCCTGCCCCTGGCGATATGGACTGATGAAGACGTGTGGGCATACATCCGAGACCGAGGGCTGACACTGCCCGACATCTATGAGAAGGGCGCAAGGCGAACAGGTTGCATGGGTTGTGGCTTCGGTGCCCACATCAACAGCGACGGCATCGACACCCTCAAGCGACTCTGGCCAAAGTGGTACGACCTCATTATGAGTTATGAGAACAACGGCATCCGATATGGTGATGCACTCAACAAGGCGATAGAAAGGGCAAATGTTAAAAGTACCAAATAATATACATTTATTTTGTGTAATATTTGGTACTTTCGAATATAATGCTTATCTTTGCACCGTGAATATCAAACATTATTAATTTAGACAACCGGCGACAACGGGTAACAGCGGCCAAAGATTATGAAGTACATCGTTTTAATCTATCACGTAAACAAAGGTTTAGAAGGTATGGTTTCTTCTATGGATGAAAGTAGCAAGCCCATCCTGAAAGGAACGCTCAAGGAGTATTTGGAAAATGACATCCACTGGAGCAAGTACCCGTGGAACCTTGAAGAAGGTAAGGAAGGCACCAACTATGTAGAGTACACCAACGACATCTTCTCAGCATCTTATCAAATTTATGATGGCAAGTTTTCCGAGTGCTATTCACCTGCCAATGACGATTCACTTTGGTTTATCGGTGATCTGATCTGTGGACGTAAGAAACTCACTAACGTATGACCAAGGAAGAAGAGCGACAGCGGATAGGCCAGCGCATTGCCGACCTCCGCAAACAGAAGGGCATGACCCAGCAAGATCTCGCCAACCTGACAGGCAATCAGCGCAACCACATCAGTCGCATAGAATCTGGCAAGTATTCGGTAGGCTTTGACACATTGCAAGCGATAGCCGAAGCACTCGGAGGCACCATCGACATTATCATCTAACATTCAGACAACACTCTTAATCGAGAGACATTCCACGAAAGGAATGCCTCTCTTTTTTATGTCATTATGGAAACGATAACAGTATATAAACTATTCCGAAAGGAGGCCGACGGACTCCATCCGCTATTCATCGACCGCGACATGGTGCTGCCCATCGGTGAATGGATCGAGGCGCGAGCACCCAACGACATCGCACTCCGGTATGTTGGCACAGGATTCGCACTCATCGACCTCACACGTCAGCGACCACTGCTGATGCAAGACCGCCGACCGCGACGCAACCAGATAGTGAAGGCGACGCATGACCGATGCCGATGGGTAGAGGTGAGCAACGGCAAGACGTATGACATCGGCATTGGTTCCGATGGTCAGGTGCTCCGCTTCGCCCACCGTCCAGGCTGGCACTCGTCGGCCACGCCATCGCTGCCAGCGGTTGACATGACGGGCAAGGTGTGGGCTGAGTGCCTGATACCTGCCGACGACTACTACACCTTGCACCGCAACGTGAGCGGACTGAGCCGCACGCATGAACCCATCGACTGGTACATCTCACAGAAATTGTTAATTGTGAAGACCCTGCCACAGCCCACCACGCCAACGTAGGCGCGAGGCATATCGAGGACAAAGGGATACATCAACAACTTTTGAAATGCGCTTAGAAGCCACGAAAAGGGCATCATTCGCCCGAAATCCGCATCAATGCTGACCTCGGGGCACCTCTTTTTATTTCAAGC
>JBGUMY010000295.1:0-4825 GCA_045117095.1 Bacteroidaceae bacterium
CTTATATTAACGATGATTTCCTTCTTTTATTGCTTTCACCATGCGTTCATTGCCCCAGGAGTCCTTTCGCAGTTCCACTTCCTGATAACCCATCCCTTCGAGCAGGCTTACCACTTCCTTGCCAAACCGCCTGTTGATCTCGAAAAAGAGCCTCCCTCCTGCTACCAACAACGCCTGTGCAATGGTGCCAATTCTTCGATAAAAGA
This sequence comes from Bacteroidaceae bacterium, assembly GCA_045117095.1. Taxonomy (GTDB): domain Bacteria; phylum Bacteroidota; class Bacteroidia; order Bacteroidales; family Bacteroidaceae; genus Minthosoma. The sequence goes on from JBGUMY010000295.1 coordinate 207, forward strand.
GCAATGGGTCTTCGTTGGGCACAAACAACGCTACCTGCGGCTCATGCTCCACCACATTCTTCTCCATCTCCACCGCTTCCTCCTCACAAATATAGGGAGGGTTGGACACGATGATGTCGAAAGACCCCACTGGCTTCAAGGCTTCCATCACATCTACTTGTCTGAATGTCACCTTCACCCCATTCCTTTCCGCATTTTCTTGGGCCACTTGTAAGGCGATCTCACTCACATCCCATGCCTCCACCTCTGCCCCTTCTATCCGCTTGGCCAAAGCGATAGCGATACATCCACTGCCAGTTCCAATGTCGAGAATTTTTTGAGTTGACAGTTGACAGTTGACAGTTGACAGTTGGGGGTCTTCCTCTATCCACTTCACTAATTCTTCCGTTTCTGGTCTGGGAATGAGAACGCCTGGCTTGACGTTCAGGGTCAGGCCACAGAAATCGGTTTTGCCAATAACATATTGGACGGGTTCGCCTTGTGCCACACGAACCGCCCTGTCAAGGAGGGTTTGGCATGGGCATTTCAGGTCTTTGTCATCGGCCATCAATGCCTTGGCTGGTGGTAATCCTGCCACTTTTTCCATCAACAGCAGCGTGATGGCTTTAGCCTCGCCTTCTGCCATGCCTCCCTGTGTCAGCACCTGTCGGATTTCTCTGTACACGTTATTCATGGTACAAAGTTACGACTTCTTTCTCTCACCACCAAAAGAAAAGGGAGAAAAAAGTGGGGAGCCCGTGTTTCGGACTCCCCTCCTTGTATAGAAGTTTGAATATGTCTTGCGATTACTTCATCTTCTGACCAGCCACGTTGTACTTCACGCCGTTCTTCATGATGAAGATCTGACCGTTCTGGAAGTACTTGCCGTTGGCCTTCGTAGCCACAGCGTCAACATTCTTCACACCTACCTCGATGAAGCCTTCCTGATCTGCACTACCGAAGTACTTCATCGTGAAGTTGTCGGCTGCAATCCAGTTACCATTTGTGCCCTTCACACCAATACCAAGGTTGAGAGGAGTGTCGGCAGATTTCTTCACGAAATAGTTGGTGAAGTGCAGAGGCTTACCATTTTCAGTTGCCAATGGAATGCACTGCCATTCGCCGTCACCTTCCTGAGCGAAGAGATACATACCTTCTACTTCACGAGAAGCGTCACTCTGCCAAGATGCGATGATGTCAGCCTCGAGTGCATAAGCACCTGCTGGGAGAGCTTCGATTACCTGGCTGATTTCACCGTCATCGAGGATTGCGCCACTTCTCCAACCTTCGATGAAGTTAGAGATAACACCAACCTCTGGGTCATCACCATTAGAATAAGTAGTGTTGTTCTGGAAACCGAGGTTTGCAGCACCTACAGTCAGAGTCCAACCATCTGCATTGCCAGTTTCGAGGTCTGGGTTCACAATCACGCTGGTCATGTCAACGTAATTCTCGAATGTAGCACCTTCGGTCTGAGGCATTCTCAGGGCAGCCATAGCCTTGTTGATCTCCTCAATGAGGGCTTTGAGTTCCTCAGTGGTGAGGTTCTCGTAGTTGCCAGCCTTCTGTGACACAGCAGCAGCATTGTTGATAGCCTCCTCAGAAGCAGTCTCCTGGTATTCGCTCATAGCCTCATCCAGTGCGATGGTTGCATTGAAGCAATCTTCGAATACTTCCACATTCTCCTTAGCAGCGATCAGCGCAGCGTTTACATTCAGGAGGGCATTCCACATGGCGTCAGCGTCACCATCCTTGATAGCCTTTTCACCATCAGCGGCAGCTTGATTAGCGGCAGCCTTAGCAGGCTCAGACAGTTCGTTCTCTTCGACATAAGTCTCAAGCTCTTCGAGGTAAGTTGGGAGCAGCTCGGCAAGAGCCTCTGCAGACTTGCCTTCGTAAGTGAGGTGGAAGTTAGCCCAGAGTACCCATTCAATCTTCTTACCATTAGAAGTAAGACCGATCTTCATTTCACCGTTTTCAACGATACCGTAACACTTCTGTTCATAGCGGCCAGCCTCGAATGCGATGCGAGCACCATCGATAGAGTTAGGAATGTAACCCTGACCAGATACTTCGTAGTCGTATGGCCATGCACCAGCGGTGGTACCACCATCGAGGTAGCAGTTTGCAGTGCCGTCATAACCGTCGTAAGCCTTTACCTGGCCGTTCTCGATTTTACCTGGAATAGCGTTCTCGACAGGAATAACGTCATTACAAATGTTCTGTACTGGAGTCTGGAACTGGTTCATGAAGAGATATGTCTTAGACTCTTCTGATCCGTCGAAGCTACCATTGCCACCAGGACGCTCAAATGTCTGAACGGAAATAGAGTAGATACCATTAGGAACATCCTTCACAATCTGATAGATGTCAACCTCTGTCTGGTAGCACTCCACGTTCTTGTTACCCAACTTTCCAGTACCAGACTTGATGGTCCAACCGGTGAAGTCGCCAGTAGCGAAGGATGGGTTCTCAAGCATGTTGGTGCAGTCAGCGCCAGGAACCAAGCTGGCTGCGATAGCGTGAGCATAGAGCTTGTCAACGGTGGTGATGTACTCTTCGATTTCAGCAGTCTCAAGGGTGTATGTGTCTGCTTCCTTGATGGCGCCTACAGAAGGAGATGGATAGCCTTCGATGTCATCCTCTGCCTGGATGAAGTCTGCGAAGTTATCCCATTCTTCACCTTCGAGGTCGTTGTGCTCAGCTACGTTCTCTTCCCACTCTTCAATCTTGGCAAAGAGGTTCTCGTAAGCGGCAATGTTGGCATCAAGAACAACCTTGGCAGACTGTGCAACCTCAGCAGCAGCTGTAGCCTCATCCAGTGTTGTAGCCTTGTTGTATGCGTCAACAGCGTCGTTGTAAGCCTTGATCAGTTCAGCCTTGGCTGGTGTGTCCTCAGAAACCTTCTCAAAGTCAGAAGATTCGCCAAGGAGCTTCTTTGCATTCTCTTCCACGTCCTTGTTACCATAGTAAAGGAGAGAAGTGTTCTTGAAGGCGAGCCAGTTGGAGTTAGCATTCGTGATTTCGAAACCGAAGTCAATGTCACCAGCTTCCTTCACGATAGCAACGATAGTGAAGTAGTCAGGCTTCCAGAGCACGCTCTTGCTGCCTGAATAGGTGATAGGAGTCTGCTCCTGCAGGTCGATGCTCTTGTCGCCGAAGTACATCTTGATGCCCTCAAACTTGTCCAGTTTGCCAGCCTCGCTATATACACGTGCGTTAATAGTCAACTTATAAAGACCTGGGAGAGCATTTGACAGCACTTGGTGGATCTTCTGATCAGAGAGGATGCCACCAGAAGCAACCCAGTGCTCCACGAATGGAGTGGTCATATCTGTACCGTCGGCACCACCATTAGCCTCAGTTGACCATGTGTTGGTGGAGTGAGAACCGACTGTGCCTTCACCTGTGAAAGTCTGAGTCCATGGAGCAACAGACGAACCGTCGCCAATTACATCTGTGAAGTCCATTGGATCATCGAAAGTAGCCAAATTAGACTTGTACTCATTGATGATGTTGCCAACTTCCTTCTCAGCCTCTGCCAATTCGTCAGCAGTAGCGTCGAGGTTGTTGTAAACGGTTGTTGGAGCCGAGAAATCAAGGTTGGAATATTCGGCCTTGGCAGCGTCAAGCGCCTTCTTCAGAGAAACGACAGCTTGAGCAATGTGGCGAGCATCATCCATCTCTTCAACAGTAGAAGAAGTGTTGTTGTAAACCGCATCAAAGTTCTTTGTGTTGTAAGATGCATCCTGTTCCTTCACAGCGTCAATGGCATCCTTCAACTTCATGGCTGCATCGTAAGCAGACAGCTGAGGAATCAGCGCATCATATTCTGAGGGTGCAACGAAAATCCACTTGTCCCAGAACTTGCCAGCGAAGTATGGAACCTCAATGGTCTCACCTTCTACCTCGTAAGAGAATGTCTGGCTTGGCTGATACATAAATGTGCGGTTATTGGCCTCTTGGGCACCCTGTTCACCCGTGTTGGTGAATTCGGACACACCCCAATTGCCTTCCGCATTGGCATTGGTGATGATGTAGTAGTCACCCGACTTTTTGATAAACCATGAGTCGTAGCCGGGACGCTTGTTGTTACCACCTTCGGTGCCATCCACCCAGATTTGGTTGAAGCCCTGACAGTCGAGAGCGTCAATCTTGCCTTTCTGATTGCCAGAGAGCACAGAGTCGCAAATCATGACAGCACCTTCCTCATCATCAGGCACAGCCTTGATGATAATTTTGTTACCGACACCTCCGGATACCGAAGCACGTGTACCCCAGTCGTTGGCTCCCATCAGGAAGCCGCCTGCCTCGACATTGTAAAGGTAAAGGGTGTCACCCATCACCATGTCCGTTCCCTTAGGCACGGGCTTGGTCCACTGGGCTGATGCCGCAATACTCATTACTAACGAAGCCAATAAAAGTAAACTTTTCTTCATAAGAGTTAGTAAATTAAGTTTGAAAAAAAAGATTAGTTAAACACTATATAATTGAACACTGCATGAGTGAAGTCAAGTTTTGGTCAAAAACACCACGCGATTTTCGTGGCAAAGATAGGGAGAATAAATGAATACAACAAATAAAATGCTAAAAAAAATAAAAAAAGAAAGAAATTTAACGTATATGTGTTTGTATTCATA
>JBGUMY010000296.1:0-6740 GCA_045117095.1 Bacteroidaceae bacterium
ACCTCTGCCGTCTGCTTATCCGTCACTTCAAGACTGCCGTCATCCTGCAGCTCAAGGTCGAAACGCGATGGCTTACCCTGCAGACCATTGGCTACGAGTTCGAATCCGTTCTCTTCATCAGAGGCGAGTTCCCTGTTCTCCTTGCTCTGGTAGGCTCCGTCCACAATGACCTTGTCAATGCTGTTGTCTGTGACCTTCCTGGTATCCTCTACGGCATCTTTCAGGAAACCGTTGTCGGCTGCATTGGCGGGCTTCACCTGTACGTCGGTGATAAGGCTCGGCTTGTCCTCCTCATCGCAGGTCTCGGGGATGTTCGTGGAGTAGCCCTTCACCTTCTTGCCGCCCTTGCTGCGGTAGGCGGCGTCGGGGTCGTTCGGGTTCTGCACGCTGGTAGCGCTGACGAGTTTCTTGTCACGCACGGTGATGTTGCCGTCCCTTGTCCACGTCATACTGCTCATGGAACACGCGGCTCAGCAGCGAAACCTCACCCTCACCACGCATGACAAGGATGTGGCTGATGACGATGCCAAGGTCAAGCAGGCGCTGCCCCAGCGTCTCGTCGTCCGAGTGGTACACCGTCTTCGAGGCATCCTCGGCAAGGAAGTCGAGAGCCTTCTGGCGGTAAAGCTGGTCGGAGATACGCATTACCTCATCCTCCGTCACCTGCTTGCAGAATGTCTCATGGATAATCTCATAGCGCGAGAACCAGGCGATGTTGCTGCCGATGAGCTTGGAGTCCATGCGGATAGTGCGTCCGGCTATCTTGTACTTCTTGATCTGCTTGGCCGTCAAGTCCTGATAGATCTTCTTGTAGAGGTTGACATGCTCAGGATTGTTCTGCTCGTACTCAGCGATGCGGCGGAACAACATGTAGTAGGAGTCTATTGACGGGCACTCGTCGGTGATATTGAAAAGGCCGACGGCCTGACGCCAGACAAGGTTGAAGCGGACGTTCTCGTAAAGCTGCTCATCGCTGCAGCCGCGACCCTCCTTCAACATGCGCATCGCTATAAGGATGCGGAGCTGCTTCGTGGGAGCACCCATGTTGCCCTCCACAAAGAGAGGACGAAGAACTTCCTCGTCGATGTTTAGCAGTACGTTGCGATAGAACTCGTTGTGCCACGACAGCTCGTCTTCCATGTACCTGCGCTCACGCTCCGGCAAAGAGAACGATGCCGTGGCGAACAGGTCGGGCTGGGATTTCTGCTTACTCTTCTTGAATGCCATGTGATACCTCGTATTTATAGTACAAAGGTACACATTTTTCTCCAGATTGCAAAATGTCAAAGAGCGATATAGTGTTAAACTAACGTAATATATTAATGTGGTCGGACTATCCGACTTTTTAAAGTGGATTCATTGATGAAAAGGTCAATGAAAGTATTTTTTGTGCCTTGCGATTCAACCAAAAATTTTGTTAAATGATGAGAGGTGCTTGTTCAACCAAAAGTTTCGTTGTACCTTTGCAGCATCAAAGAGATATTATTGAATGATTCAATCAAAAAAACAGTATAAGATGTATAGATTGACTGCAAAGGAAGAAGAGGTAATGGAGATGATTTGGAAGATTGGGCCTTGTGCTCCAAAAGATGTTCGAGCACTCTACACGAAACCAATTCCTAACATCAATACAGTGGCAGCATCGTTTCAGTCGTTGGAACGTAAAGGCTATTTGACCCACGAACAACGAGGTCGAGGGTATTTGTATATCCCTATTATCAAACAGGAAGACTATGGGAAGAGCAAGTTCCGTAGCTTTGTGGATCGTTATTTTGATGGCAGTTTCAAGAAAATTGTCAACTCTTTCATCCAAGACGAGGAGCTGAGTCGCGAAGAGTTGATTCAGTTGTTAGAAGAACTGGAAACATCAGAAAGGAACTCGCAATGATTTTGGCATACAGTATCAAATGGGCAGTCGCATTGACGTTGCTATATTCATGCTATGGACTGCTGTTGCGGCACGAAACTTTTTACCGATTCAATAGGGCAGTGCTTATCTTTATCATGCTCATTAGCGCAGTGCTGCCTGTTGTGCATGTGGTAACCGAACATCCGACAGTGGTGAACAAGGGCATGATGGTGCTCAGTGAACAATTGTCTGAAAACCCTGCTGCAATGACAGGTGAAGAGGTGAAGCAGTCAATACAATCGGCTACAGAGTCACCTACATGGGCTGTGCTCATGCTGCTGATATATGAAGTGGGATTGGTGTGTTGTCTGTTGCGCTATCTTTTGGCTGTATGGAGTGTCATTCGTGTTCTCAGAGGTGGCAAGAAAGAGCATGATTATATCATCAATGATGCGGTGGAAAGTCCTTTCTCTTGCTTTGGTTATATTGTGATTAACCAGCGCGATCTTCAGGAAAACGGAGTAATGCTTTTGGCTCATGAACGTGCCCATAGGCGGCAGGGGCATTCTTATGATTTGCTGCTATGTGATATATGTGCTTGTTTGCAGTGGTGGAACCCCTTTGTGTGGATGCTTCGGAAAGACCTGCTTACGGTACATGAATTTGAGGCTGATGCATGGGTCGTTAAGTCGGGGATAACAACAAGGCATGAATACCAACAGCTTCTCATCGAGAAAGCAACCAACCAGAGTATAGGGGCATTTGTCAATGGCATGAATCAGGCATCGTTAAAGCAACGCATGAAGCAGATGTTCCGTCGTCCTTCTTCCCCAGTTTCGATGCTGAAAGTGATATATCTGATACCTTTGATATTGCTTGTCGTGATGATTCTTGCCCAGCCTGCTATGGGAAAGAAAATGGCTGATATGGCGACGAAACGATTAGAGACAATAGGGAACAAGGATGTTCTTTCGTTGGTGAAGAAGCAGATACCTGTTGCTCCTCTTGAGATGGCTCAAGATTCTGAAGAGGCGCAGGAAAAGAAAGCAATACCTCAAGAAACTGTGGTGGAGAACAATGAGGTTGATACGACTGTGTATGAACAGGTTGATCAGTATCCTGTATTTGGTGATGGCGAACAAACATTGCTCGATTACATGCACACGACGCTCCATTATCCACAGATAGCAAGTGAATGCAAGGTGAGTGGACGGCTGTTGGTCAAGCTTGTGGTTGAGAAAGACGGTACGGTTTCTTCTCCTACCATTCTGGCCAACCATACAAAATCAGAAATGTCTGTACGTGGTGAACGAACAGGTGAGGTGGTGACTTCCTACACGGAGAAGGATGAGGCAGAGGGGTATCTTACACCTGATGAATTGGAGGCATCGAGAACGGCACTCGAATGGGAGGTGGTGGCGATGGTGGAGCAAATGCCAATGTGGACGCCTGGAAAATTGAATGGAAAACTGGTTCGCACGCAGGTGATTCTGCCTGTCACTTTTTTGATTCCATAGAATGTTTCACTTGCATATATAACAAAATCAAATGATAAGAAAATTATTATTCCCTCTATTTTTTTGCCTAATAGGGTTGATGGCAAGAGCACAGATGGCGAAAGGTGTTTGTGGTAGCAATGGACAGGTGGAATGGACACTTGCCAATGATGGTACGCTGACCGTATCAGGGAAAGGGTTGATGGAGCACTATTCGACGGTTCTTCTGCCTCCATGGAATGCTTATCGTGAGAAGATTGTAAAGGTCGTGCTGGAAGATGGGGTGGCGAATGTGGGACGTGATGCTTTTGCCCATTGTCCCCATCTCAGGAATGTTGTCTTAGCATCTACGGTACAAAGCATTTCAGAGGGCGCCTTCGAGAACTCTGGGTTGGAAGAGATTCAGATGTCCACCAATCTGAGGCATATAGAACTACGTGCCTTCAAAGGGTGTTCAAAACTTACGTCCATCACATGGCCCAAGGCTTTGCGAACCATTGGCATGGAAGCATTCATGGGGTGTGAAGGTCTGAAAACATTGGATTTTCCACCGATGCTCAACGAAATCAAGGCGTATGCTTTCAAGGGGTGTACGGGGCTGAAAAGCGTAGATTTGCCCAGAAGTCTGACGAAGTTGGGCTTGGGTGTTTTTGCGGATTGTGCCAACCTTACGAGTGCATCAGTGCCCAGTTCTGTGACGATGATCAATCACATTTTTAATAGATGTGCTAAACTGCAATCTCTTGTCCTGCATGCCCATCAGGTGGTGAATGTTAGTAGCGATGCTTCCTTCTTGGGAGCGACAGTATATGTGCCTAAAGCATTGCTCTCGGACTATCGGGCACATAACTTTTATCGAGAAATGGCGGCAATCAAAGCTATTGAGGATGGGCTACCGTTGGGGCTTAAGCCCGAAGTGGTGATTGCGAAGGATGCTGTGATGGCAAGCGGTGTGTGTGGCAATGAAGGAGAAAATGTGAAATGGTCGTTGGCCCACAATGGAGTGCTGACTTTGCAAGGATACGGATACACCAAGAACTACACGAAAGAGGATGAGGCTCCGTGGGCACTATACCGTGAAGACATTAAGCGAGTGGTGATAGAAGAGGGTGTCCGAAACATTGGCAACTTCATGTTTTTTCAATGCGATTCCTTACGATCCGTGTTGATGCCAGCATCGCTGCTTCGAATTGGCATCGCTTCGTTTGGTATGTGTCTAAAGTTGAGGGAGGTGGAAATCCCTACATCGGTAGTGATTGTTGACAACGGGGCTTTCACTCGCACAGGACTTAAAACCATCCGATTCCCTCAGTCAGTGGAAAAGATGGGGATGGGCATCTTTGGTGGATGCGAGTGGTTGGTGGAAGCTGTGTTGCCAGAAAACATTAAAGAGATAGATACTTATATGTTTACGGGATGCAAGCGGCTAAAGTCGGTCAACATCCCTTTGGGTGTGAAAAGAATCAAAGAAAAAGCCTTTTTAGGTTGTACGGCATTGGATTCTGTCATGATTTCTCAATCGGCAGACGTCGCGAAGGATGCACTGGTGTCAACGACTAAGGTTGTCTATGTGTCACCCAAAGAAACGCAGAAAGAGGATGATGGTGTTGCAGCAAACATGTTGGTCGGGAAAGAATGGAGATTGACTTATGAAATCTCAGGCGAACAATCATGGATTCCCTCTACCGTGTTTGACCACACATCAGATCAAGGCATGATACGTTCATTCGTCTTCACTGAAACGGAACTCACTTACAAGATGGAAACTAAGGGTTATCGTTCATCTTCTCAGGTGTTCCCATATTACCTGTCAACATCTCTTCCGAAAGCCTTTGACAAAAAGCAGGTGGGGAAATCCAATCATGGACAATACATCATTTGGAAAGTTGGTGATGAATGGACTTATCGTAAGATAGAGCAACTTACGGACAACATGCTCAAACTCTACACACCAGCACCCTCCAAACCCACTCATGGTGGAGGTGACGGCATCGACATCTTTATACCATATCTACTTTGAAAATGTTGTATACTTCCGACAAAGATTCCACCAACCTTCGGTCTTGACCTCCACTGCACCACGGCCCGTGAGCGCTACGATATGCTGATGAAGCGCTGCCCTGGCATTGTCGATTTGATTGACTTGCAGGACATCGCCTCGTTCCTCAATGTCACCCCTAAAACTATCAGCAAGATTCGCAAGGAAATCACTTTCGGGAGGACATAGCCCTCAAATATCTCCGTAATCTCTTAACCTGGGTTAAGACTTGCACCCTCGGCAACCTTTTTCAAGGTATCGCCAAGGGTTTGTTGTTGTGTCATTTCGTAATTTTGTGGCCGAAGTTCCATCAGCAAAGAAGAAAAAGTGAAAAAAATCGGAGCAGGAACGAGATATTCCCTGTTTTTTGTCGTATAACAAGTGAAAATGAAGAAAAGTTCATCGATAGTGAAGACAGACAAACAGATAGTGGAGGCTGTGATGAGTGACCAGCGCAAGGGACTGAATCTGATGGTCAGTCACTATGGGCAGGAGATCTTTGGCATAGTTGTGAGAATCGTGGGCGATGTGATGGATGCCGAGGAACTGACGCAGGACACGTTTCTCCGCGCATTCCGCTGCATGAGCAGCTACGACCCGCAGCGGGCATCGCTCGGCACATGGCTCTGCCGTATTGCCTACCGCCTGACACTCGATTTCTTGAAACGTCGCCGTCCGCTGCTTGTCTCGATAGAAGATTCCGAGGTGTGGCAGACGGACATCAGCGACGAGCAGCTGGAGGCAGAGCTTTCGACGGGCTATGAGGAACGCATCGACCGACTGGAAGAGTTGATTGAACATCTGGCACCCGACGAACGTCTGTTGCTCATGCTCCACTATTTCGAGGAGCGTCCACTGGACGAATGTTCATATATCATGGATGTAAACCCTCATGCATTGGCCAACCGCCTCTACCGACTACGTAAGAAACTTTACAAGCAACTACAGAAGATATGACAACAAATAAAGATACTGACTTGCGCGAAGCCGTGCGACGCCGATATGCCCACACGCCACCGCTGCCTGCGGGTTTCACCGACCGTCTGATGGAGCGGATGGACACGAAGCCTGTTGTCAGCCATCGGAAGCGTGGGTGGGGCTGGATGTCCGCTGCCGCTGCCTGCCTGTTGATAGCGATTGGCATAGGAGTGTACCATAAACTTCACGAGGCTGCACAGCCGATTGCCCAATCGGACACGTCCAATTGTCCAATCGGACACGTCCAATCGAGCAACTGGCCACGTCCAATCGAGCAATCGGACGCGTCCAAACGAGCAATCGGCCACGTCCAATCGAGCAATCGGACGCGTCCAACCGAGCAATCGGACGCGTCCAACCGAGCAATCGGACGCGTCCA
>JBGUMY010000297.1:0-6482 GCA_045117095.1 Bacteroidaceae bacterium
AGAAACTGCGGCTTATCTCCACAAGGGCTCATTCTCCCATCCATCCGGGAATCCAAGAGCATGAAGGTCTATCTCTGGAAAGTCAACAAAGAGCCAGCGCAGTTTCGCAAGCATGTCATTGTTGGGAGAGATGACATCAAGAAAGTACTTGATGATACAAAGGTCAAAGTAAGCACGCATCGAATCTGTAGGCAGAGTTATCCATGCTCCAGCAGGATGATTGGGAATTGCAGGTGGTATGGCATTCTGTTTGTTCCAGACTCTTGCATGATGTCCACAAGCATTGCGAGTTACTGCAATCACCGTCAGCCATGACTCAAAAACATTGATAGGCAAACCAAAACGTTGTGCAATGCGCTTACGGATACGATTCTGCTTGATGTTACGATAGATGGCATTGATATTGCCGATGGTCAACAACTCCCCTAATATCCATGCAGGAGGATAAGGCTCTGAATATGTGCGCTTATAATGCTGTATGAATTCTTCCTTCGATTTACCGTATTCACTGGATATGGCTCGCATTGTTTCATTGAATTTGGATCCATCCAAGAAATATGAAGGGCTGGTCAGCCAGAATGGATCACCTGTCATGTCGGCAGGTATTTGTATGACAGCACGACGAATGGCAATCTCAATCTTTTCAATCTCATTAAACATTAACAGACGCAATTTCTTGTCGAATCGATAAAGCATCATTACCTGCTTGAATGTCGCTCCGTGTTTATACCGATGTTCCGTCTTGGGAATTTGTAGCAGGGGGTACATATAAGCAGAAAGACGATAATAGCCAATGTTTTCAAGGTACTGCTCCGCTTTCTCGTGGTTTTCAATTTGCAGACCACGTGAACATAGAAGAGTTACCAAATCTTCTGACGACGTAAAGGACTTAGTGAAAGGAATATGGTTAGCCATAAGTTGAATATATATACAAAAAACGCCCCGCACGATTTGAGCATTGTTAAGAGGCTTGGCGAGGACTGACTTTGCAAAGGTACGGCATCTTTCTGAATCCACCAAACATTTCATAAGAAATCTTCTAAATTCTCCCAACTTTTCATGAGTCGAGTAATCAAAGGGATTGAACCAAGTGAAAAGAAATCTTCATGCTGCTTTACGTTCTTTTATTCTTCTTTATTCTCTTTTATCCTTTTTTATTCTTTTCCGGTCGCAAAGATACTGCATATTTCCGAATAAGTCAAAGTTTTTCGAAAAAAATACAAAAAGAATCCGTCAGAGATATAACATTTTTCTTTTTTCCCTACTTAAGAAGTAAAAAGTAAAATCAAAACAGAACGCTTATGACGTACATCATTCAGAACCGCATCGTGCGGATCAGGGCAATCACAAGGAGAAACGAGTGAACGGTGGTTCACTCTCATTAGTTTTTGAGCAGTTCCACAATCCAGATGAAGGTGCTGTAGATAAAGATGTCGATGCCCATGATGTAAGCCATCTGCAAACCACCCACATAGAGTCCGTAGTTAATGAGGCAAAGCACGATGAAGAGCGTGATGATAACAGCCAAAGTTTGGTGCATGTCGAGACCAATCTGCATGATGCGATGGTGGATGTGGGTCTTATCTGCTTCGAACATGCTTTTCCCCTTCATTTTCCGCTGAAGCGCCACACGGACAACATCGATGCAGGGGAGGAAAACAAGTGAGAAGGATATGAGCAAAGACTCTTCACGGTATGGAAATCCGTTGGGTTCGTTCGCCATCTGGTACTTGATGGCAAGATAGGCAATCACGTAACCCAAAAACAGGCTGCCCGCATCGCCCATAAAAGTTTTCAACCTACCCACTTTGCCATAGACATTGAAGAAGAAGAACGCCAATGTGGCACCTGCAAGGCTAATGCTGATGAGTGAGAAGAGGTAGGCATTTATTTGGTAATAGAGATAAGCAAATGAGCCAAGAATGAGGAATGCCAACCCAGAGGCCAATCCATCGATGCCATCAATGAGATTCATGGCATTGACAACGAGGAGAATGACAAACACAGTGAGTGGATAACTGACAAAGAGTGGTATCTCGTGAATGCCGAACAATCCATGCAGGTTGTCTATCATCAGATTGCACAGTGGAAAGAGCAAGGCTGCAATGGTTTGGATGATAAATTTATGTGTGGCCTTCAGTCCTTTCAGATCATCGAAGATTCCTATCAGATAAATCAAGACCGCTCCCACAACCATCATGATGTTGGAGATGCCTATCTCGAAGGTGGGGTTCACACCTTGATACATGATGAGTAGTGTGATGGCAACCCCAAGGCTCAAGGATGGCATGAAAAGTGTGCCACCTAATCTTGGAATGGCATTCTTGTGCACCTTGCGTGCATTGGGCAAGTCGAAGAGTCCACGAGCGTTGCATAGTTTCACCACCAGTGGTGTGCACACCAATGAGAACACAAGACTGATGGCGAATGCTATGATGATATATGTATCGTTGATTGTCATAATAGAGATATCTTATATCTCCTAAAACGTAAAAAAGTGTTATTTATTGTGAAAGAACCTGATTATTTTAATATTTCCTGAATCGGAGCCTAAAAATCGGGCTTTTCAAGGTGAGGTTACTGCCATTGAGTTGCTCTATCAGGAAATGTTCTTCAGTGCCGCAGATGCCCAGAGGACGAAGCAAGCTGTCGCTTTCCAATGGTTCCAATTCATCTTTCGTGATGACATGGTGAGGCTGGGAAATTATGAGGCTGTCGCCTTGATGCTTGAAACGGAAGAGAATCTTCAGGTTGTTGTTGTCGATGTCCCGGACTTGCAACACGTCATTCTCTATGCCCCAATAGATGGCGCTGTAGGTCATGTCGCACGTGCCATTGGTGGCAAGCGTGTCTATCTGACGCAGTTGCCAGTTGCCATCCAGTTTTCCGTTGTCTGACATCTCGATCTCACACGATGCGAGGAGGAGACCAGCGAGGAGGAATGAGATGACGTGAAAGATATGACGTGAGATGTTTGATGTAAGAGATAACATATTATCTTTGACGTTTTGCATTTTACAAATCAAGTCTAAATGTTACAGTTCCGCCTGTATTGTCGCCCACCAGTTCACCACGATCAAGACCAAAGGCGGCTCCGATGCTAAGTCCTTGGTAAAGGGCATCGCATCGATAGTTGGCTTCAATTCCAAGGCTGAAGGTGCGCTTAGGGTTGAAATAAGGATGATCATAGGTGCCAAGCGCCTCCTCCCACGTGGCACGCAGGCGATAGTGCAACTTGTCAGTGGGTTGGCCTGCGATTCCAAGGTGCCAAGCCACAAAGCGGTTGCACTGAAACACCAGTTTATGGTCGGTGTTGTAGATGGGAGACAGATAGAGAGGATTGCCCAACGCCTGTCCCCAATGCTGCCATCCTGGTTGGACACCATTATTGTAGTAGTTGTCCACACCGCCAATATGGTCTGGTATTTGCACTGTGCGATCAGTATAGACGGGACCGCTTTGGTATTTTGTATAGATGTATTCGACCACTGCATCGCTCACCCATTTGCATTGTTTCAGGTGAACATCAGCACCCAGCATGATGTCCTTGAGCGGATACATCAAGTAACGACGCTTCTTTTTCTTCATCTGCCCATCTTCGTAGGCATAACCATCGTAGTCGAGCATAAACAAGCCCGAATGGTCTTCGAAGAAGTGGTCGGCATAGAGTCCATAACGTGCCACCTTTGTGTCGTAGTTGAAGCGCAACAGCCAACTGCCCAAAATGTTGCCTTCGTTGTTCTTGACATTTCCATCCGTGGAATCTGAGCCACCGCCAATCAGCGCATGCCACAAAGCTGTGAAATCACGTGCATTTCTGATCTTTTGGAAACCTGTCGCAGTACGTTCGAAATGCGAACTTCCATACTGCGATGCCAGTTCCAGCCCCAATTCCACATTGAAAGGCTTGTGCTGTTGACCAATCCGCACATATCCAGCCCTCGTAAGCATCAGCACATTCTGGTCGTAAGTCTCCATGCGTCTGGTGAAACTCTGTTGGAACATATTGTCGGAGAAGAAGCCCCATGAGATATGGCCTTTGAAGGCAAGCCAACCCTTGATGTAAGGCACATTCCAATAATCAGGCAAAGCAAGCCTCAGCTGGGGGAATGGATGAGCGTTGATGCCATAAGTCTGGGAACCGCTGCTCAGTTCATTGTTCTTCAGCTCCATGGGTTGCTGCTTCTGACCAATGGTGAGCAATCCCCGTTTCCACCTAATGTCAGCATACAACTGTTGGATAAACAAATCTCTCGTATGGTTGTGGGACACGTAGAGGTCTGCACAATAGCCAACGTCCCAATTGCGCGTAGAATCAGCATCGGCACCCCGCGACACGATTCCACGCAGATAACAGGAGTTCCGCTCAATGGATGAGAGCCCATACCGATTGGAGGTGAGCCAGAAGGGTGCATGCTGTCCGTCAGACAGCGTTCCAGACATCTCAATGGTATAAGAAACACCTTTGCCCAATTCGGGAGATTGGGCAAAAGTGTTGAGTGTAGTGGTCAATAAAAATGTGAGGACTGCCAGTTTCATGCTGAATGGCACCTTACTTGGCAAAGGCAACGGCACGAGTCTCTCGAATAACCGTTATCTTCACCTGCCCTGGATAGGTCATCTCATCCTGAATCCTCTTAGCGATGTCAGCACTAAGCGCATCAATCTCCTTGTCGGAAATCTTGTCGGCACCAACAATGACACGCAACTCGCGACCTGCCTGGATGGCGTAGGTCTTGGTGACCCCTGGATAACTGGCTGCCAAGTTCTCAAGATCATTCAGACGTTTCAAATAGGCCTCGACAATCTCGCGACGTGCTCCTGGACGTGCTCCACTGATGGCATCACACACCTGCACAATAGGTGCCAACAAGGTGGTCATCTCCATTTCATCGTGGTGGGCACCAATAGCATTGCAGATATCAGGCTTCTCCTTGTATTTCTCTGCGATTTGTGCGCCATACAGGGCGTGTGGAATCTCCAACTGTTCATCAGGCACCTTGCCTATGTCGTGCAAGAGACCTGCACGGCGTGCCTTCTTGGGGTTCAAGCCCAATTCTGCTGCCATAACGGCACACAAGTTGGCAGTTTCGCGTGCATGCTGCAACAGGTTCTGGCCATAGGAAGAACGATACTTCATCTTACCCACGATACGCACAAGTTCTGGATGCAGACCATGCACACCGAGGTCGATGCAAGTGCGTTTACCAGTCTCAACAATCTCTTCCTCCACTTGCTTCTTCACCTTGGCCACCACTTCTTCAATGCGTGCTGGGTGTATACGTCCGTCAGCCACCAATTGATGGAGTGCCAAACGGCAAATCTCACGACGAACAGGATCGAAAGCACTGATGACAATAGCTTCGGGTGTATCGTCCACAACGATTTCAGTGCCAGTGGCTGCTTCCAAAGCACGGATGTTACGTCCCTCACGACCAATCACACGACCCTTCACTTCGTCAGAATCGATATGGAAGACGCTGACAGAGTTCTCCACAGCGGTCTCGCTGGCTACACGCTGAATGGACTGGATGATGATTTTCTTCGCCTCCTTGTTGGCGGTCATCTTGGCCTCGTCCATGATTTCATTGATATACTGCTGAGCCTGAGTCTTCGCCTCGTCCTTGAGTGATTCAATCAGTGACTCACGAGCTTCTTCGGTAGTCAGGCCTGAGATAGTTTCCAGTTTCGAACGCTGTTCATCGATAATCGCATCCAATTTCTCCTGCTGCTTGCCAAGGCTGATACGCTGCGATTCCACCTCTTTCGATTTCTTCTGCAACTCATCATTTTGCTGGTTCAGCGTCAGTTCACGCTGTTTCAACTTGTTCTCATAACTCTGCATCTTCTGATTGCGCTGGTTGGCTTCCTTGTCCAACTCGGACTTTCGGTTCAAGAATTTCTCCTTGAGTTCCAACTGCTTTTTCTCCTTGAGTGCTTCAGCCTCAATCTCGGCTTCTTTGATGATTTGGTTGTAACGCTGCTTGATGATGTAACGGAACAGGATAAATCCCAGCACTCCGCCCAATATCAGACAGCCAACCGCAATGCTAATTGCTAATATAATATCCATTTCTTTTGTTTTTTAATGATGTTATACAATAAAAGACACAATCCAAGTTGTTCACATGTGGATAAGTTATGTGAATACCTGAAATTGTGCCGTAATCATTCGCTGGAAGATGGTACCAACCTTCTCGTTAGAAGATGGTATCAATCTCTTTTCCGAGATCTTGTATCATTTCTTTATATGGCTGGGTGTCAATCCTGTCAGAGGCTTTAACGGCCTCGACGGCAGTATGGAGCATTGCCATCACATAGTACTTCTCGTTGGAAAACTGAGGATAGAAATCACGTAATTGTTGAATGAGGTGCTGAATATTGGAAGCAGCGTCACGATACATCTTTTCCTCCTCGGGCGATGAAACCTGAAGAGGCAGCTGAATACCTTCAATCGTTACGTTGATGTTGAGCTTGTTTGC
>JBGUMY010000298.1:0-3874 GCA_045117095.1 Bacteroidaceae bacterium
GAATCAGACGCCATCCGCACCTACACCAAGGAGGGAGGCATCACCATCGCCCAAGCAGGTGGAGTCATCAACGTGAAGAGCGAGGACTCCCCCATCCGCAGTGTACAACTCTACAACACTTCAGGCTTACTCGTGGGCAATGTGCAGCACACACGTAGCAACGAGCGCTTTGTTAGCGTCCTCACTGCAAACTTGCCTAAGGGTATCTATATTATCACGGCTACAACCAACGATGGCGATGAATGCCGCATCAAATTCTTTGTGAGGTAATTAAACCTTTTCGACATAAAACCGTCTTAGCGGTTAAGTGGTTATCGTTGATGAACCACTTAACCGCTAAGCGATAAAACAAAATGGGCAAAAGTAAAATTGATTCACCTATTATAACAAAACAATGAAGAAACTATTGACAACCCTGCTGCTATCAACAGCTGCGTTAGCTGGGTATGCACAGGTGTGGATTGATGTGACTGACAAATATGTCATCAATCCACGATTTGACAACAACGACATCAAGAAGGGATGGGAAGGAGATGCCTTCGGTGCCAACAATCCTGCGGAAAATGCAGAGCATTACAACAAAAACTACGACACCTACCAGACGATTGAGGGATTGACGCCTGGAAAATATCGCGTCAGTGTGAGCGCTTTCTACCGCATGGGAAGTGCCAGCAACGACTATTCGCTCTATGACGGTGGCAACTACAAGAGCAGTCAGCATGCCAAACTTTATGCCAAAACTGCCGCAGGAGAAAAGATACAAGCCATCGTGCCTGCATCATCAGCAGCCCTGAAGGAATCCTTAGGCGGCAAGACCGCTGAGGTAGGCAACTCTGGCGGCGGCTGGCCCTGGGGTGGCTGGGGCTGGGGTTGGAACAACTCCTCGTACATTCCAGATGATATGGAAGCTGCTCATCTTTGGTTCGAAGAAGGTTACTATCACAACGAATTAGAGTGCAAGGTGGGCGAAGATGGGAAGTTGACCATCGGCGTCCGCAAGACCCAAAAGATTGATAATGACTGGACGTGTCTCGACAATTGGAAATTGGAGTTTTTCGGCGATGCCAGTGAAATAGCAAACTCTATTGTCATCAACGAAATCATGGCAGCCAACGTGGACACCTACCTCGACCCATCGTTCAACTATGGTAGTTGGGTGGAGCTTTACAACCCATCGGACATAGGATTCTCGTTGGGAGGACTCTATGTGACAGATGACCCACAGAACCTGAAGAAGCACCGTCTGATTGATTCTTACGGTGAACTTCCTGCTAAGGGATTCGCTATTTTGAATTTCGACCACTTTGAAATCTACAAGATGGCCTCTTTCCGTCAGATTGACAACAAACTGGATTGTGACGGAGGACAAATCATCGTTTCTGATGGCACCAATATTCTGGCTCAGAAGGAATATCCAGAAGCCATCGCACGTGCCTCCTACGCTCGCACCACCGATGGTGGCGACACATGGCAATGGACAGGAAAGCCCTCGCCAGGTTCTTCCAACCAGGCTAACGGAGGCTTTGCTGAGACACAACTCGAAGCTCCTGTTGTTGACAAAGATGCCCAAGTGTTTGAAGGTACGCTGCAAGTGAGTGTCAACTTCCCAGCAGGTGCAACACTGAGATACACCACCGATGGAACAGCACCTACGTTGACCAACGGAAAGACTTCTTCGACGGGTCAGTTCACGGTGACGGGAACAACCTGCTACCGTTTCCGTGTCTTCCAGAATGGATACCTGCCATCGACTGTTATCACGCGTACATATATATATAAAGATAAGAACTACGCTTTCCCCATCATCTCTGTTGTCACTGATGACAAGAACTTGAACTCGACCGAATACGGTGTGTTCCAGAAGAGTTCGAACGGAAGAAAGGGACGTGGACAAGAAACCGACGAGTGCAATTGGAACATGGCTTGGGATCGTCCTGTTTCTGTCGAATACATCACTGAGAACAATGAATGTATCGTTTCTCAGGAATGTGACTTCTCCATGTGTGGTGGATGGAGCCGAGCCTGGACACCTCATTCATTCAAGCTCAAGGCAAGCAAAACGTATGATTTCCAGAATTTCTTCGCAGCACAACTCTTTGAGAAGAAACCATACATCAAGAACAAGACCCTGCAAATCCGCAATGGAGGTAACGATGTGCAGACCTACGGAGAGAGAGGCGGCCGCATCAGAGACGCCATCATCCAACAGATTGTTGCCCGCAGCGGCATGAACATCGACTATCAGGAATGGCAGCCTGTGCATGTGCTCATCAATGGTAAATACTATGCGACTCTGAGCATGCGCGAACCTAATAATAAGCACCATGCTTACGCCAACTATGGCATCGACACCAACGAGATGGATCAGTTCGAGATAGAGCCTGATTCGGGCTATGTGCAGATGGAAGGAACAGACGAGGCATGGCTCAAGTTGTTGGAACTCAGTAAAACGGCCTCTGACGAAGCGTTTTACGCTGAAATCCGTCAGTTGTTGGATATGGACGAGTACATCAACCTGATGGCTGCAGAGTTCTATTTAGGAGGTACTGACTGGCCACACAATAACGTGAAGGCTTATCGTGATCGCAATGGAGGCAAGTTCCGTTTTGTACTCTTCGACTTGGACTTTGCCGGTGAGACCACGACACCATTCGCAGACTTCTTCAACAAAGAAAATTCTAAATCAGAACACGAGCTGTTGGGTTATGACTATTCAGAGAACAAGAATTTGGACGGTACTAGACGAACCTACACGAACACCTTCGTCACCCTCTTCAAGAATCTGCTGAAAAACGACCAGTTCCGCAAGCAGTTTATCGACACCTACTGCATCTTCGGAGGTTCCGTGATGCTCCCTAAACACGTGAAGGCAATTGCCAACGAACTGAAGGACTATATGAAGAAGGGCATTGTGAACGAGGATCGATTTGACCCATCCATCTCTTCCAACTATGTCATTAACAAGTTCACGGCTTCTTGGAACAGCAACATCATCGACCACATGAGGAAGCGCTCAGAAATGGGCATCACGAAAGTGGAGAAGCAGGCCGTCAACATCGCTTCCAATGTGGAAGGTGCCCAAATTACAGTCAACGGCATCACCCTGCCCTACACGGAGTTTGACGGCTACCTCTTCGCACCCATCACCGTCAAGGCCATCGCACCTGCAGGCTACCGTTTCGTGAAATGGACATCCGATGCAGAGAAAACTGACAATCTCTCTGAAAAGGATGAATACGAACTGCCCTCATCTGGCAAGCAGACCCTCTATGCCATTTTCGAGAAGATTCCAGCCGACGAAATGCCTGACGAGGGCATTCCTGTCCGTGTGAATGAAGTAAGCGCAGCTAACTCCATGTATGTGAATGACTATTTCAAGAAGGACGACTGGATTGAGCTCTACAACACCACCGACAAACCCATTGACATCAAGGGCATGTACATCAGCGACGAGATGGGCGACCCTACAAAGTATCAGGTGCCAGAAGACGATGTGAACCTCAATACCATCATCCCAGCCCACGGCTACAAGGTCATTTGGTGTGACAAACGCGAAAACATCGGAAGCGACATCCACGCAGGCTTCAAACTGGCCTCTGAAGGAGGCGATGTGACCATCACGATTGATGCCTACACCGATGCCATCCACTACGACACTCACACGGGTGTCCAGACATTCGGACGCTATCCTGATGGTGGCAACGACACCTACGTGATGAACCACCCGACCATTGCGAAGGCCAACCAGATAGGTACATACGATACGCTTTACGTCAAGCCTATTGATGATGGAGGAGAATCAGACGCCATCCGCACCTACACCAAGGAGGGAGGCATCACCATCGCCCAAGCAGGTGGAGTCATCAACGTGAAG
>JBGUMY010000299.1:0-4753 GCA_045117095.1 Bacteroidaceae bacterium
TAGTAGCCTTTTTCTTGTTTGCAACTGTTTTCTTCTTACCCTTGCGAGTGCGGGCATTGTTCTTTGTGCTCTGACCGCGTACGGGAAGACCAAGACGATGACGGATGCCACGGTAGCAACCGATGTCCATCAGGCGCTTGATGTTCAACTGAATCTCAGAACGGAGGTCACCCTCAACCTTATATTCGGCAGCGATCACCGCACGAATCTTACCGGCCTGTTCATCGTTCCAGTCCTTTACCTTAATGTCCTTATCTACGCCAGCCTTGTCAAGGATTTTGCCAGCGCTGCTGCGTCCAATACCAAAAATGTATGTGAGCGCAATTTCACCTCTCTTGTTTTGTGGGAGGTCTACACCTACAATTCTTATTGCCATATCTTACTTTTATTTCAATTTCTTACCAAAGAATCATCCCTGACGCATCTTGTACTTAGGATTCTTCTTGTTAATAACAAACAGACGACCTTTACGTCTTACGATTACGCAATCAGGTGTACGCTTCTTCAATGATGCTCTTGTTTTCATATTGTGATTTTATTTATATCTGAATACTATTCGACCTTTAGAGAGATCATAGGGAGACATCTCGACTCTTATCTTATCACCTGGCAGAATCTTAATGTAGTGCATTCTCATCTTGCCAGAAATGTGAGCAATAATCTCATGACCATTTTCCAACTCTACTCTAAACATTGCGTTAGACAATGCCTCGACGATAGTTCCATCTTGTTCTATAGCAGACTGCTTAGCCATACTTTATAAAGATTTTTCTCTTAATACTTTTTCTATTTCTTCAAACGACGAGAGGATGTCGGCCTTTCCTTTGCGCACACAAACGGAATGTTCGAAATGCGCTGCAGGCTTCTTATCCCTTGTGACGATACCCCACCGGTCTTCCTGCATGTAGATGTCCTTGGTTCCCATCGCAATCATCGGTTCAATTGCAATACATAAACCATTCTTCAACAACATGCCGTTTCCTCTTCTGCCGTAATTCGGCACTTGAGGGTCTTCATGCATTTCTTTCCCAATGCCATGTCCCACAAACTCGCGAACTACTCCATAGCCCTGAGCCTCACAATGGGTCTGAACCGCGTATGATATGTCTCCCAAACGATGGCCGACAACCGCTTGCTCTATTCCTTTGTAAAGCGCTTCCTTTGTCGTTGTCAACAACTTCTGAACATCCTCAGAGATACTGCCCACAGCAAACGTGTAGCATGAATCTCCACAATATCCATTCAGTTTTGTGCCACAGTCGATTGACACGATGTCACCATCTTGCAATGGCGTTTCATTGGGTATGCCATGAACCACCTGGTGGTTAACTGAGGTGCAGATACTGGCAGGAAAAGGTCTTCCGTATGGATTAGGAAATCCGAAGAAGGTGGGTATCGCCCCATGGTCACGAATGAAGGTATCAGCGATGTCATTCAACTGCTTCGTCGTGACGCCTGGCGCTATTACTTTCGCCAATTCCGCCAATGTCCGCCCAACCAGTAAATTTGCCTCCCTGAGAAGTTCTACCTCTTCGTCAGTTTTAAGATATACCATCTTATAGAAGCATGCTTAGTGTTCGCCACGAACACGACCCGTATCCAACAATCCGTCATAATGACGCATCATCAGATGGGATTCTATTTGCATAAGTGTGTCAAGGACAACACCTACGAGGATCAAAAGGGATGTGCCACCAAAGAATGCAGCAAACTCTCTCTGTACGCCAAAGATTCCTGCAAAAGCGGGAAGAATGGCGATGAGTGCCAAGAACAAAGAACCTGGGAAAGTGATGCGAGACATAATCTTGTCGATATAGTCAGCGGTTTCCTTACCAGGCTTAATGCCAGGAATGAAGCCATTGTTGCGTTTCATGTCTTCTGCCATCTGCACAGGATTGATCGTAATGGCTGTATACAAGTATGTAAACAAGATAATCAAAATCGCAAAAATCAAATTATAGATAAAACTATCATTGTCTATTAACTGGCTTACAACCGGATTCAACTTACTACCAGAGAACTGTGCCAAAGTCACAGGAATGAACATGATGGCCTGTGCAAAGATGATAGGCATCACGTTGGCTGCGTAAGGCTTCAGAGGAATGTACTGACGAGCACCACCAATCTGGCGTGCACCAGCAATCTTCTTCGCATAATTCACAGGAACACGACGCACACCCTGCACAAGAAGAATTGCAGCCGCAATCACAACGAGGAACAACACAATCTCCACAAGGAACATCACCAAGCCACCCTGACCATCCGTGAAACGGGATTTGAGTTCTTGAATGACCGCAGTGGGGAAACGGGCAATGATACCAATCATAATGATGATAGAAACACCATTTCCGATACCCTTATCTGTGATACGCTCACCCAACCAGAGCACGAACATACTACCTGCAGCAAGAATGATTGTTGCATACAAGATAAACATGTTCCAATCCAACGATGAATAGAGCGATGCTCCACCCGTGGTGGTCTTCAGGTTAATCAGATAGAAAATACCTTGGAACACAAGGATTGGCACGGTCAAATAACGAGTGTACTGACTCATCTTACGGCGACCGCTTTCTCCTTCACGCTGCATCTTCTGGAAGTATGGAACTGCAATGCCCAACAACTGCATCACGATGGATGCAGAGATGTAAGGCATGATTCCAAGCGCAAAGATAGATGCCTTACCAAATGCACCACCAGAGAACATATCAAGAAGGGACATCAAACCACTTTCTGTCTGAGTACGAAGTCCCTGCAGCGCCTCGGTATCAATACCAGGGAGCACCACATAAGATCCGAAACGATAAATGGTGACAAACAACAGCGTGATGAGGATGCGCGAACGCAAATCCTCAATACGCCAGATGTTAGTCAATGTCCTGACAAGCTTGATATTCTGAAGTTTATCAATTGCTTTTCCCATTAGTTTAGAGTTTTACAGCGTTTCCGCCTTTTTCTTTGATTGCAGCCTCAGCAGAAGCAGAGAATGCATGTGCTTCAACATCAACCTTTGCAGTGAGTTCGCCACGGCCAAGAACCTTAACAAGTTGATTCTTGTTCACCCAACCTGCAGCAATCAACTCTGCGATTCCAATCTTTGTGAGATTTTGCTCTTCTGCGAGTTTCTGAATAAGATCAAGGTTCACAGCCTTGTACTCAACATGGTTGATGTTCTTGAATCCGAACTTAGGTACACGGCGCTGGAGTGGCATCTGACCACCCTCAAAACCGATCTTCTTCTTATAACCGGAACGTGCCTTGGCACCCTTATGACCACGGGTAGAAGTGCGGCCTTTACCAGAGCCGTAACCACGACCTACACGCTTACTATTGTGGGTTGCACCAGCAGCGGGTTGCAAATTATATAATTCCATTTTAATCTGATTTTAATGTGTTAATACGTTAGTCAATAACCTCAACAAGGTGTGCAACCTTGCGTATCATACCACGCAAAGATGGAGAATCCTCACGCTCAACGACCCTGTTAATCTTACCGAGGCCAAGAGATTCGAGCGTACTCTTCTGATCGATAGGACGACCAGCCTGACCCTTTACCTGCTTAATTTTGATTGTTGCCATGATTTTTTCTCTTTATCCTTTGAATACTTTTGTCAAATTAACACCACGGTTCTGTGCCACAGTCTTTGCATCGCGCATGTTAGCAAGTGCCTCAATCGTAGCCTTCACAAGATTGTGAGGATTTGAGGAACCCTTAGACTTAGCGAGGACATCGGTAATGCCGACACTCTCAAACACGGCACGCATTGCACCACCTGCCACCACTCCTGTACCTTCTGAAGCAGGCATGATGAGTACACGGGCACCACCATATTTGGCATAAGCCTCATGAGGAACAGAACCCTTGAGCACAGGAACCTTCACCAAATTTTTCTTAGCAGCCTCTACGCCCTTTGCAATAGCAGCTGTAACTTCACCAGCCTTACCAAGACCATAGCCAATCACGCCGTTACCATCACCTACAACAACGATGGCAGCGAATGTGAATGTACGACCACCCTTAGTAACCTTAGTAACACGATTAATAGCAACCAAGCGGTCTTTCAGCTCGGCATCGTTTTGTACTTTAACTCTATTTACCATAATCGTATTTAAAATTTAAGTCCAGCATTACGGGCAGCATCAGCCACCTTCTTAACTCTACCATGATACAGATAACCATTACGATCGAACACAACTGCTGTAATTCCAGCTTCAAGAGCCTTCTTTGCAACCATTTCGCCAACCTTCTCAGCCTGCTCAGACTTGTTCATCTTCTCAAGACCGAGGGATGATGCGGCAACGAGTGTCTTCTGAGCATCATCATCAATCACCTGTACGTAAATCTGCTTATTGCTTCTGAATACGCTCATACGTGGGCGCTCAGCAGTACCAGAAATCTTATTGCGTACTCTATATTTAATCTTGATACGTCTTTCAATCTTTGTAATCATACTCTTGTCAATTTTAATTATTTAGCACTTGCAGACTTACCAGACTTTCTTCTGATCACCTCACCCTGGAAGCGAATACCCTTGCCCTTGTATGGCTCAGGCTTGCGGAATGAGCGAATCTTAGCACAAACGAGTCCAAGCAACTGCTTGTCACAAGACTCGAGCATGATCAGAGGATCCTGATTTCTCTCAGACTTAGTTTCGACCTTAATTTCCTTGGGAAGTTCGAAAACAATCGCATGAGAATAGCCAAGTGCGAACTCAAGAACATTGCCCTGATTTGAAACACGATAACCGACACC
>JBGUMY010000300.1:0-5219 GCA_045117095.1 Bacteroidaceae bacterium
TATGGGAAAGAAAAGAAAAATGCCAGGACTGAACACCAGTTCTACAGCCGACATCTCATTCATGTTGCTCATCTTCTTCCTTGTGACCACATCAATGGACACCGACCAGGGTCTGGCACGTACATTGCCAAAACCCCCAGAGGATGACCAGTTGAACAACGAAATCAAGGTAAAAGAACGTAACATCCTCAACATCCGTATCAACAAGGACAACTACGTGATGATAGGTGATGACTACGCCTCACTTGCTGACGTGAAGGAGAGAGCTAAAGAGTTTATCAAGAACGAGGACAACAAGCCCAACCTGCCTGAACTCAAGCCCAAGAAAATCAAGGAATTGGGTAGAACATTGATGGTGACAGAGAATCATGTCATCTCTGTTCAGACAGACCGCGGCACAGACTATGGTGTTTACTTCGCCGTGCAGGACGCTCTCGTTTCAGCCTACAACGAACTTCGTGACGAATTTGCCTATGCTGAGTTTGGTCTCAAGAAGTATGAATTCTGCTCTGACGACCAGAAGAAGGCAATCCGCGAAGTATATCCACAAAAGATATCTGAGGCAGAACCAAAGAAATATGGAGGACAACAGTAATGAGTAGATTTAACAAAAGCGGAGGCAGAGAAATGCCTGAGATGAACACCTCATCTCTCCCTGACTTGATCTTCACCATCTTGTTCTTCTTCATGATGGTAACCACCATGCGTGAAGTGACACTGAGAGTGAAGTTTGAAAAGCCTATCGGTACGCAGCTTGAGAAATTGGCTCGTAAGTCCAGTACTTCATTCATCTACATTGGTCAGCCAACAGATGCACTGAAGGGACAGTTCGGTACAGGTCACCGTATTCAGATCAACGACAAGTACGCCGAGGCACAGGAGATTTACGACTACGTGAACGCTGAGCGTGGCGAGATGCCAGAATCTGAGAAGCCTTTCTACACCGTTTCGCTCAAGGTTGACCACCATACCCCCATGGGTATCATCACCGACGTGAAGCAGGTACTACGTAAGGCATACGCCCTCAAGATCATGTACTCAGCCAACAAGAAGCAATAGACAACAATCATCCATAAAAAAGGAGCGGCCCACATCAAGTGAGCCGCTCTTTTTTTCTTCAACAAAAATAGATCATCGGGACATATTATCGGCAATTATTGCATCAAATAAATTCTTTGGGGCTTTTTCATTTTGTATTGTACCCAGTTTGCACTAACTTTGCAAGCAAATTCTTACACACAAACAAAAGAAGATGAATCTTATCCAACTGATGCGCAAAATTGCGCCTTACGTTCGTCCTTACAAATGGCTGGTGGTCGCCACCTT
Source organism: Bacteroidaceae bacterium (assembly GCA_045117095.1). Taxonomy (GTDB): domain Bacteria; phylum Bacteroidota; class Bacteroidia; order Bacteroidales; family Bacteroidaceae; genus Minthosoma. Next base: position 1,327 of record JBGUMY010000300.1, read on the forward strand.
GGTGCTCACGCTGATTGGTTCGCTCATCGCTCAGGTCAATGCTGTAGTGCTCGACCGCACGGTCGATGCCATCAATGCCCTCGTGGTGCCAGAAGGGTTTGAGTGGAGCAAGGCCACGCACATCCTGACCATCATCAGCATCATCCTGCTGGGTAAGGAAGTGCTTGCCGCCATCATCCGCTATGCGCAGAACTACTATGGGGAACGCATGCGCATCTTCGTCAGCAAAGACCTCTCGCAGGCTGTGGTCGACAGGATTCTCAGTTATCGGATGGCGTTCTTCTCCCGTTCGGGCAATGAGACGGGCAAGTTGCAAGCTCGTATTGACCAGGGTGTGAGCAGCCTGTCGGTCACGGTGCAGAGCGTTTTCATCGACCTTCTTCCTCTCTTCACCAGCGCCCTGCTCGCCCTCATCCTCATGTTTGCCGCCAACGTTTATGTAGGTCTCACCGCCCTCTTCATCGTGCCGCTCTACATCTGGATCACCATCGCCCAGGCGCATCGGCTGAAGGGTTGGCGCTTCAACATGCGCACGTTTCGAGAACAGAAGAGCAACGGCATCGTGGGCATCATCGGCAGCATGAATGTCATCAAGTCCTTCAACCGCGAGAACATCGAGAGCAAGAAGCAGTGGGACATCCAGACGCAATTCACGGACAATCAGATGAAAGTGCGCAAGACTTCCTTCCACTTCGACGGCATGAAGAGCCTCATCCAGCAAGTCGGCACCGTGCTCATCATCATCTTGACCGCCTACCTCGTGCTGATTGAATATCCAGGCATGACCATCGGTAAAATCATGTACCACGTCATGCTCTTTGCCAACGTGACAGCTCCCATCACCCAACTGCAGCGCATCTTCGATTCCCTCAACGATGCCCTCATCTATGCTGAAGGCTTCTTCGACATCCTCGATGCCAAGGGTGAGACGGAACCCACGGGCACTTACCGTCCTGCCGAGGTGAAGGGCGAGTTCGAGATCCGAGGGGTTGATTTCACTTATCCCAACGGCACCAAGGCGCTCCACAATATCAATATGTCTATCGGCAGCGGCCACATCACCGCCTTCGTTGGTCTGTCAGGAGCAGGCAAATCGACCATCGTCAACCTCTTGGACAAGTTCTATGAGCCTGATTGCGGACAGATTCTGCTCGATGGTGTGGACCTGAAGGAGTACGACACCCAGTTCCTGAGAGAGCACATCGGACTGGTGCTGCAGAAGAACCATATCTTTGAGGGAACCATCGAGGAGAACATCCGTTACGGGAAGCCTGATGCCACTGATGCAGAGGTGATTGAGGCGGCTCAGAAAGCCTACATCTACGACCAAGTGATGAAGCTGCCGAAGGGGATGCAGAGCCAAGCGACCGCCCTGAGTGGTGGTCAGCAGCAGCGCATCGCCATTGCCCGCATGTTCCTGAAGAATCCTCCCATCATCTTCCTCGACGAGCCTACCGCCAGCCTCGATGCCGTCGCCACCGAGCAAATCAAGGCCAGCATCGATGCCATCAAGAAAGACCGCACGGTCATCATCATCAGCCACAGCATCAGCCAGATCATCGACTCTGATATGGTCTATGCGCTCAAGGATGGACGTGTGGAGCAGTCGGGCAACCCTGATGAACTCTACCAGAAGGGGGGCGTGTATAAGGACATTGTGGACGCATCGGCCCGAAGCCTCAACATTGACAAACTGGCGCACACACTCGACCGCAACGGGGACGGGAAATTATTCGACTGAGATTGAGACAGGGATTGTGATTAGGACAAGGGATATTTTTAGAACAACGGATTGCGGATGAGGGCTGAAAGGCCTTGTCGTGACAGCAAGGGCGTGACAGCGTGGCCGGGAAGGCCTTGTCGTGACAGCAAGGGCGTGCCAATGTGGCTGGGAAGGCCTTGTCGTGACAGCAAGGTCGTGACAGCGTGGCTGGGAAGGCCTTGTCGTGACAGCAAGGTCGTGCCGACGTGGCTGGGAAGGCCTTGTCGTGACAGCAAGGGCGTGACAGCGTGGCTGGGAAGGCCTTGTTGTGACAGCAAGGTCGTGCCGACGTGGTCGGAAGACCTTGCCGTGACAGCAAGACCAGTTGAGCTTCACTAAAAAATCTTTACAAAGCTTGGCTTGCTAAGAATCTGCCGATTTATCAGCGTAGTTTTTTTCTACTACACCGCTTCGCGGTAGATTGGGAAGATTTGGAAGATTATACAGATTGAATTATTGGCAATTATTGGTAATTGTTGGTAATTATTGTTTTTCCAAGCCTCAGAAGGAGGCGCAGAAGCAGAGACAATAAGACTCTTTTTTGCTCTTGCGTTGCGAGGTGCAACGCAAGAAAAACAATAATTACCAATAATTGACAATAATTTTGCCCAATAATATTTTTATTTACTTTTCATTGTTTTTCCTTTCTTATGTGCTCACTTATTCGTACCGTTGGCTGCGCCTAAGGTACTTTCGCTCGACAAAAGAAAGAAAAAAACATTTTTCTTTTCTTATGTGCTCACTTATTCGTACCTTTGCAAAAAGATTATTCATTACATCATGACAGAAGAAGAATTTCAAGATTACATTCAGAAATATCACAAGGAACTGGAGGAGATCAAAGAGTCTGCCCATGCGTTGCATGAACATGTGAATCAGAAGTATGACAAAGTGCATCCGTATGGATTCCATTTGGACATGGTGGTCGATTCTGTCTACAAGTATGGCCACTTCGTCTGTGCCGAAGAACGTGATGTGCTCCCCCTTTTCTTTGGTGCCTACTACCACGACAGCATTGAGGATGCACGCCAGACCTACAACGATGTGAACAAGATTGCTCACCGATGGATGGGTGACCGTCAGTCCTACATGGCCACAGAGATTGTGTATGCCCTGACCAACGACAAGGGACGCAATCGTGCAGAACGTGCAGGCGAAAAATACTACAGGGGCATCCGCAAGACGGCGTACGCTCCTTTCGTGAAGTTGGCTGACCGATTGGCGAACATCACCTACTCCTGTGAAAACGCCAAAGGTGACAACGGACACATGAGAAAGATTTACCAGTTGGAACTTCCTCATTTCCTCGACTCCATCACGACCATTTCCAAAGACCCTCGACTCACGCTGCCCCATGTGATGGTCGATGCCATTCTCGATGCCGTGATTGACAGCGAACCAACTGACGGGAAAAAGGTAAAATGAACTATTAACTATCATGAATATGTATAAGACTCTCATAGCGATGCTCTTGTCATTGTTCTTGACGCCAGCGATGGCTCAGAACACCGTCATCGACATCAGCGGCAACAATACAGACAAGGACTACAAGTCATACGATAAGGCCTTTTCCATTCCTGCAAGCAAAGCTGTGGACGTGAAGATGGCACGTTATTGCTATTTCAATTCCACCATCACGGGCACAGGCACGCTCAATCTCTATGCTGGTGGCGAACGTTGCTATTTGGGCACAGAGAAGGGAGCCTCATGGCCCAATTGGTCAAACTTCAAGGGCGACATCCACATCTATCCCTTCCAGTCAAATTCGTCCAAGGCAGGGTTCTATGGGGTGGTGATGGCACATGGAGGCAAGGCGTTTTCGCCTGAGAACGTGGAAGATGCGGTGAGGTCAGGCAAGCTGAACAACTCGATGGAGAACAACCATGTGACCCTGCATAAGGATGCTGTGCTATGTTGCGAGGCAAACACGAACGGAGCGGGTTTCCGTCTTGGCGAACTGAACACAGAGGTGGGTTCGACTATCCAAGGCTATATGAAGAAGAACACCCGCGCAGCTTATTTCCTCGTGGGATGTTTGGGCACAGATGCCACGATGGCTGGTAAGATTGCCCCTCCTGATTACAGCGACACCCATCCTGTGGGCATCATCAAGGAGGGAAAGGGCACCTAT
>JBGUMY010000301.1:0-8314 GCA_045117095.1 Bacteroidaceae bacterium
GAGTGATGCATGGAAAACTCCCCATTGTGGGATTCCGCATCGACAACTTTGCCTTCATTACTGATATGAAGACGATTCCTGATACGGAGCTGCCTTTGTTGGATGGTGTCGAATACATGATTGTCAATGGCTTGCGTCACAAAGAGCACCCCAGCCATCAAACCATTGAAGAAGCGATTGCCTTTGCCCGTCAGATAGGGGTAAAGGAAGCATGGCTCATCCACATGAGTCATCACATCCAGAAACATCAACAGGAAGAAAAGACCCTCCCTGCTGGCATTCACTTGGCATACGATGGTGAAGTGATCGATATCGGTCATGTTACAAATTGTATCAAACTCCTGCTCTCGTAGGCCTCAAAAAGACATGCACGAACCCCTCCTTCCGATGCTTTTTCCTGTACTTTGCGCACACGTCTGCGGTTCGAAATTTCAGTACCCAGACCTCACTTGGAAGGAATTATGTGGCCAAATGGCCAATCTGGTGGCCGAAAGTGGAGGTAATAAAGGTCAATTGTCATTACTCATGGAGGCTATCTGCCACAATTTCCGCAAGCAAGACGAGGAAGATTTGAAAAAACTCATCGAAGTGAAGTTGAGAGTTGACAGAGGCCGCTTATTTCCGAATAACGCAGGGTTATTTCCAAATAACGGAGGGTTATTATTTGTGGAAGCCCCCAATAAATATATATATCTGTGAAATCTTTCAAATCTACCGCAAAGCGGTGTGGTAAACTACGCCGATTTAAGAACACAGCTTCTTGATGCCACACTTCCATAATGTTGGCTAACGTAGTTGTATACAGCATCGCGGTAATAGTTGATACTTTCGTCGGAATAACTTTCAGGTAGTTCTTTTCAGAGAATGTCACGAATGGTGATGATGATTGCTGCCTTAGTCTCTTGTTTATCGAACGGACGATCCATTGTTGCCAGTTGAGCCTTGATTTTCTCCAGCAATTCCTTGGCAACTGACTTTAGTTTCTTGATGTCATCTTTCGTCAGGTCATCCTTCATCAGCACGTCATACATAGAGTGCTGCTCATTGTTTTCAAAACTATCGCGGATATAACGCTTTTGTTCAGGGAAGAGCCTTCTTTAGTTGAGGGTGGAGAGTTTGGGTTATAATAAAAGAGGATGTGTCTTTGGGAAGACACATCCTCTAACGGTTGTTGTGGTAGGGACGATCGGGTTCGAACCGATGACCTCTGCAATGTGACTGCAGCGCTCTAAACCAGCTGGGCTACGCCCCTCTCAACGTTTTGCAGCGACAAAGGTAGCGCTATTTTCGGACAGTACAAAATAAAATGGGAAAAAAGTGATGGGGAATCCTTAAAAAAGTGGTCTTCTCACTATTTTCCTTGTATTTTCACGCCTTTCAGGACTTGTTCCACTTCTGGATTGCCGACACCTGTCATATCCAGTCCAGAAGTTCTCACACATAACACGCTGTCTTTCGAAGCAAATTCAGTCAGATAGATGGCAGGATAGCCTTGCTGACTCCTGTCATACACTTCCCAAAAGTTCTCACCAAACGTGTCTTCGCCCACCTTGTTCTCTTGAGGCACCCCCGACTGTTTCAGATAATTGGCCAACGGCATAGGATAAATCATCACCTCCATGAAGATCAGACTTCTCGACTTGTTCTGTGCCAAGGGTTTCTTGAGTTCAATCGAATGGTTGGTGATGTATCCGTGCCATCCTTTGGGAACTGGCACAGAAATAGGGCCATCCTCAAGGATGTTGACCATAGTATCTTCTGTGATGGTGGACATGGCGGAAAGACTATCCTGATCAGCGTCCTTTTCCATCTTGCCTGTTGTGCAAGCGGTCAACCACGTCATTCCAAGAACGGTCATTCCTATTGTTAGTAGTTTCTTTTTCATGATGATGATGTTGGATTTATAGATAACGCAACATGATGATATCAGCTTTCGTCTTATGGAACCTTCACCTCGAAGATGTCCACACAATTGCCACCCCCATTGCTGCGTCCTTGGGAGGTGGTGAAGACATAGCGGCCATCCTTGGAAACCTCAAGGCCTACAGGATAGCTGTCGATGGTCATGGAGGTGACCACCTGGAAGGTCTTCGTGTCCACCACATAGAGGGTGCTGCTGGCGTTGCAGGCGGCATAGATGTAACGGCCATCAGGGGAGAACTCGATGGTGCGTGCTCCGTTGCCGACCTTGCAGTTCTGCCAACCAGAGAGTGGGGTAGTCTTGGTGGCAGATGCCTTGAGGGTTGGGATGACGGCCAAGAATTGTTCGAGCGGCATGCGTTGGATGTAGCCATCACGATTGATGCTCAGATAGACATAGCCATCACGGATGAGGAGATGACGGAGGTTGTACATGTTGCCCGTTATTCGACCAAGATATTGAGAGTTGACAGATGATAGTTGAGGGTTGACAGTTGAGGGTTGGAGGTCTATCACTGCGATGCCGTTGTTACCAGCCATGCAACCTACAAGGAGGTAGTGGTTATCGGGGGTGAAGGCGGTACCGCGCAGGCAATAGCCGCTGTCATCATCACGATCCACTTGCTTGGTCATGCTGAAGTTGAGTTTCAGTTTCTGGTCGATGATGGCCAAAGACACATAATGCCAGTCGAAAGGATTCTCACTCTCAATGTTGATGATGCCCACCGTGTTGTCGCCCCATTGGGTGATGGCGACGAGTTTGCCATCAGGTGAGGTGGCAATCATCTTGGGCAGCGGGCCTGTATCCATGAGTCGGATGATGGAGTCCGTCTCTGTATCGATGATGGCGACAGCCGAAGGGTCTTGGGCATTGATGTCGTAGTCACGTCGATAGTAAGGCACCCACAGATATTTGCCTCCATGCGTGAAGCAGCTTTCCACGGGCTTGCCATAGAAAGCACCCCAACCTCCGAAAGGAGAGACAGGATGTTTGGCATCGGGGAAGTAGTGGGTGAATGGGTAAAACGGCTTGAAGTTGTTACCCAACAACACCGTATCCGCATCAGCGAAGATATGACGGATGACTTTTATCTTCTCGTTGGTCTTGAAGTCATACACCACCGTGGTGGCTCCTTCGAGTGAGTTCACGTAGTATTTGGTGGCATTGGGATGCATATTCACCGACTTGGGTGAATTGATGTCCTTGTCTGCCGTCGCCGTCTCTGAAGGGTCATAATACTGCTTCTTTCCCATCAGTCGGATGCTGAACGTGCTGTCGCTGTTGTAGGCCGTCGTGCCAATGGCGGGATGCGTAATCTTTGCCACTTGAGCGAAGCCCCCCAACCCCCAAAGGGGGAGGGCTAACGCGAAGAGTATCTTTATATTAATCTTTTTCATTAGTTCTCTAAACTATTTAAGTTTCGCTTAACTTTTTTGGAATTGAAGACACGAAGACAAGGAGACAAGGAGACAAGGAGACCCCCAAGTACTTAACTCCCTTTGCGGAAGTTGAGCAAACTATTTCCCGTACATTACTTTGAAGATGTCAACGGCATTGCCGCCACCCTTGCCAGAATGACCTTGCGCTGTCGTGAACACATACTTGCCATCTTTCGACACATCGAGACCCACAGGGTAACTGTCGGCAGGGATGCTGGTGAGCACCTTCATCTCCTTGGCATCCACTACATAAAGGGCATTGGCGTTGTTGCAAGCTGCAAAGATGTATTTGCCTGAAGGAGAGAGTTCGATGGTACGTGCTCCTGCACCCACCTTGCAGTTCACCCAACCTGTGAGGTTGCCATGCTTGTTCTGCATCTTTGAGATGGCATCGAGCACCGCATCGAGCGAAATCTTCTGTACATAACCTGCGCCGTTGATGCTGAGATAGAGGAAGCCATTCTTTAAGACGAGGTGACGCACATTCGCCATCATGCCCTGCAGGCGGCCTAAATACTCCGACTTCTGGAGGTCAATCACAGCGATGCCTCCTCCACCACCCATGCAACCCACGAGCAGATAGTGGTTGTCAGGCGTGAAGACTGTACCACGCAGGGCATAACCACTGCCAGCATCACGATTGACAGAACGGTTCATGGGGTAGTTGAGTTGCAACTGATAATCGACAATGTGGCAAGCCTTATGCTTCCAAGCCTTGGGATCAGCACTGCTGATGTCGATGATGCCCACGGTGTTGTTGCCCCAATGGGAAATGGCTACATATTTACCATCAGGCGAGGTGGCAATCATCTTGGGCAGTGGACCTGTCTCCATCAGACGGATGATTTTGTCAGTTTGGGTGTCGATGATGGCCACCGCCGATGGATCTTGGGCATTGATGTCGTAACTACGTCGATAGTAGGGAACCCACAAGTAACGTCCACCATGCGTGAAGGTGCTCTCCACAGGTTTGCCGTAGAATGTGTTGAGGTGGTCATTCTTATAATGTGTGAAGGGATACAGTCCTGAGGGTTTGCTCCAGAGGGCAGCATCCTTGGTGTGGTCGAACTGATGCTTAATGACAGCCAACTTCTGATAGGTCTGGAAGTCATACACAACGGTGGTAGCTCCTTCGAGGGAGTTCACGTAGAACTTCTTGCCATTGGGATGAACATTCACCGATTTGGGCGAATTGATGTCAGGGTCAGCCGTCGTTTTGTCGCCTGGAGCATAGAATTGTTTCTTGCCTATCAGTTCAATGCTGATACGTCCATCAGCCGACTGAGCCTTGGTGCCAAGCTTGGGACGCACAACTTGCGCCATCGAGGACACCAAAAGTGAAAAACTGAAAACTAAAAGTAGTAAATTCCTTTTCGACATGATTTTTGTAGTTTTTGTTTGCAAAGGTAAGGAAAAAATCACTATCTTTGCACGTGAATTCCATTAAAAAGGCGTTTTTATGCTCAGATATATATACTTTCTCCTGATTTTCGTGTGTAGCATGACCACTTATGCGCAGGACACGAGCAAGGCTTATCGCAATACCGTGCCAGGCAGTTACAACTACTGGTTCTATCGTCCTGAAGAGGATGAGAGTGACGGAGTGCATCGTCCTTTGCTCATTTTCTTGCATGGTGCAAGTCTTTGTGGAACTGACCTGGCGAAAGTGAAGCGTTATGGCCCCATGGAGGCGTTGAAACGTGGACGTGCCATCGACTGCTATGTGCTCGCTCCGCAGAATCCTGGTGGTGCATGGAAACCAGAAAAAATCATGAAACTCATCGAGTGGGCTGAGGCCAATTTCCATATAGACAGCGACCGCATCTATTGCTATGGCATGAGTTTGGGAGGATATGGCACCCTCGATATGTGCGCCACCTATCCTGACCGCATAGCCGCAGGGATGGCGATGTGTGGAGGAGCAACGGTGAAAGACCTCAGTGGACTCTCTCGCATCCCCATGTGGATTGTGCATGGCACTGCCGACACAGCTGTGCCTGTCTCTGCCTCTGACCGAGTGGTTGAAGCCATCAAGAAGACCGGCGATGAGTCGCGCCTCATATATACCCGTATGCCAGGCATCAATCATGGCCGTCTGGCTCGACTCTTCTACTGCTATCAGACCTACGACTGGATGTTCTCCCATTCGCTGAAGGATGAGGACCGCCCCATCAACCGCGATTTCGAGATTACCCCTCAATTGTTGCAGAACGCCTATCACGACTTAGGGCGCAATGCCAATTTTGCCTCGTATGATTAATTAAACAACCATAACACAAATTTTATGAAGAAGATTCTTTTACTCTCCTCGTTCTTCCTGTCGATGGTGTCAGTGTCCGCACAGACAGCCAAGGAGGAAATTTATGCCGACATCCTCAAAGCCGGTTCTAACTACATGGCCTATCAGGCACCCACTCAGCCGCTCACCAAGGCTCCCAAGGGCTACGAACCTTTCTACATGTCCCACTACGGACGTCACGGTTCACGCTGGTTGATCGGTGAAGGCGAGTACACAGGTGCCATCCGTCCACTCCGTCGTGCCAAGGAAGAAGGCAAACTCACACCATTAGGTTTGGAGGCATTGGAGAAACTGGAACGCTTCTATCCCACCACGAAAGGTCGTCTGGGTGAACTCTCCGACATCGGCGAGAAGCAGCATCATGGCATTGGCAAACGCATGACGCAAAACTTCCCTGAGATTTTCAGTGGCAAGGATGCTGAGGTGGATGCCCGTAGTACCGTGGTGATTCGATGCATCCTCAGTATGACAGCCGAGTGTGAGGAACTCACGGCTTTCAATCCTCAACTGAAGATGCACAACGATGTGAGCGAATCTTTTCAATACTATCTTAATCACAACTTCGATCAGCGTCTTCGCGAAGCCAGTCGTGATCGTGGCAGCATTGTTGGTAAATATATCAGGAAGTACACCCATCCAGAGCGTTTCTGCCGTTCCCTCTTCAATGACGAGAGCTTCTGGAACGATGAGGATTTCCGTCCACGTTCCTTCATGAGAGCGATGGCAGGTGTGGTAGGCAATATGCAGAGCCACGGGTTTGGTGAGGACATGTGGAATCTCTTCACCAAAGAAGAAATCTACGACCTCTGGAAAATCGTCAACATCGACTGGTATTTAGGTTATGGTGCCGCTCCTCAGACAGGTTCCATCATGCAGTTCAACCAAGCCAATCTGCTACGCAACATGATTGAGACTACCGACACGGTGATGGCCAGCAAGACCTACAAGAATGGTGCAGCCCTCCGTTTTGGACATGAAGTGTGCGTGATGCCACTCGCTTGCCTCATGGAACTGGACAGCTGCGGACGTCAGGTGCAAGACCTTGACCACCTCGAGGACTATTGGGTCAACTACCGCATCTATCCTATGGCCTGCAACATCCAGATGGTGTATTATCGTCCGAAGAAAGGCGATGGTCCCATCCTTGTGAAAGCTCTCCTCAATGAGAAGGAGGCCACGTTGCCCATTGAGACCGACCAATATCCTTACTACAAGTGGGAGGATCTCCGCGCCTACTATCTGAAGAAACTGGACGAATATGAAAAGTAATTTTCACCAAACAACTTTCAGAAGTAGTTAAGTAGTTAGTAGTTAAGTAGTTAAGCCGACACTCTGTCAATGAGCAGTCGCACGGCATGGGTAATGGCTTAACTCCTGTCCGTAGGACGAGCGTGGCGATAACTACTTAACTACTTCAATTTTCCAAATGTAAGGTTGTAAGATGTAAGGTCATCAAAGCATCAAGACACCAGTCTTTCTGAATTTGCCCTTCAACTTGCCATTTTCCTTAAATGTGCCGACTTTCTCAACCAGATGATCGTCTGTCAGACGTTTGACACGTACATAGGCGGCACTATCACCATTCAAGTTGAAACACCGCATCACATCCTCGATGGTGAATTCCTCTGGCAGACGCTCAAAGGCATCGAACGACTTCTGCTTGCGCTTCACGTTCACTGAGGCCTCATGCTCCTGATTGTCGAAATACTTCTCTGCCAAGTGTCCGAAGAAGTGACGCTGGCAAGCATATTGGATGTTGACCAACAGTTCTGCCAGTTGCCAATCGACTTCATCTGTTTCAAAGGTACCACAGCAGTATTGGCCATCCTCATGCATGCTCTCCCAATGGCGCAGCACAATGAAAGGTGCGGAGAAATTCAATCCATGATAGGCACAGCGTTTCAGCAGCATCTCATCGGCGCGTGAGTCATTTTCTCCCGCATCCTCCATGCGGCGGGCTGTCCAGTTGTATAGGGCATCGACAATCTTCTGCACAGGCAGTTCACCTTTCATGCGGTCGAGCTTCTCAGCACATGCCTTCAGCCGTTCATCGCTTTCCATATCTACCTGGCTCTCACGTTCCAGCATCTTGAAGTTGGTCGTGGGCAGCGGTATGCAGGTCAGGCGAGTGGCGAGACCATTGCCGAAGTTCTGCTCGTTCACCTTCTTCTTCAGGGCAATCGGAGTGCCCGTGTAGATGAAGTTCCAGAACACGTAGAAGTCCTGAAAGATGCTGTCGTTGTTCGAATAAGCCTGACCATCCTCTTCATTGTGGAAGGCTTTCAGTTCAAGGCTCTGCTTGTCAATCCACGAACCACCTTTCTGCACACTCACCGTATTGTCCAGCTCCGTGTCGAAGGTGAGCATGTGCAGGTGCATCTCCTCGCCATCCACCACCTCCACAGCGTTCACCATGTCCTGAATGAACTGGGCGTTCGAGGTACGGGCTGGATGGATTCTTACCACCACTTTCGGTTTCTTGGGCTTTTCCTTATTCGCCCCCTTGGTCTTCATCTCCTCACGATAAGCGTTGATGGCCTTTCTTCCCACCAAGTCAGCCGCCACGATAGGTCCTGTCAGCAACTTGTACAATCGGGTGGCGAATGACTTGCCCGATGCAGGGTCACCAATGATCAGCGTCGAGTTGTTCAGGCG
>JBGUMY010000302.1:0-7994 GCA_045117095.1 Bacteroidaceae bacterium
GGTCTATATCAACGGACGCAGGATGCAGGACAAGAGCGAACTCACCCGTCTGCGTGCCGACCAGATTCAGTCCGTCGAGGTGGTTCAGAACCCAGGTGCTCGTTATTCGGCATCGACTAAGGCCGTTATCCGCATCACGTTGAAGAAGGCGCAGGGCGAGGGTTTCAGTTTCCAAGAGTACGCCTCGGGCATGTATCAATATGACTATACAATCACGAACAATCTCGACGTGAACTACCGCACGGGTGGTCTCGACGTCACCGCCTCGTTCTGGGCTGGCCGATATGGTCATCAAAAGCAGTTGCAGGACAACAATATGTACTATTATGTGGGTCCCGATCGCTACGAGGGCATCACCCATCAGGAGGGTAAGAACATCTGGAAAGGTTGGTCGCCCCAGTTGCAGGTCAACTACATGGTGAATGAGAACCACAGCTTTGGTGCCTTCTATAAGTACGACCGCCATCCCAGCACCGACTTCTACGACCAGTTCAATACTGACAACTACAAGAACGGTGTCTATCAGGAGCGTTCCGAAAGCGACATCAGGCAGAACGACCAATTCCGCAAGCACATCTTCAATGCCTACTACAACGGAAAAGTGGGTCAGTTGGGTATCGACCTGAACATTGATGGTCTCTTTGACGATACCGACATCCCTGGCAGCACCATCGAGCGGACTACTCCTGCCGTCTCCTCCGTCTCGCCTGTTGCTGTGCTACAGCAACCCACCACCCGTACCATCGAGAGCACCACCGACAACGCCAACAACTTCTTGGCTTCCAAGCTCATCTTCACCTATCCTGTCTGGAAGGGCAACCTCTCTCTTGGTGGCGAATACTCCTACAACCACCGTACTGATGCCTACGACTTCACCGCTACCGATGCTGTGCCCGTCAAGGCTACTGATACCGAAATCAACGAGTCATCCACCGCCGCATTCTTCGAGTATGGCCGTTCCTTTGGCAAGGTTTTCGCTCAGGTAGGACTTCGCTATGAGTACCTCACCAACGACTACTATGACTTCGGCCGTCGCCAAGATGAGGTATGCTGCACCTACAGCGACTGGTTCCCTACCGCCGTCATCTCTGTGCCCGTCGGACAGATGCAATTATCCCTTTCCTATCGATGCGACATTGAGCGACCCAACTACCAAAATCTGACCAGTTCCACCATCTATATCAACCGCTACACCTACCAAAGCGGTAACCCCTATCTGAAGCCGACCTACACCCACAGCATCGTGTTCAATGCCGCCTACAAGTGGGTCAACTTCGTCGCCAACTACGACCGCATCAAGCAGACAGAGACGATGAGCACTGAGCCTTTCCCTGGTGCCGACGATCCACTCGTCAGCCTCATCCGACCCATCAACACTGCTGAGGACTACAACCAGTTCAACTTCAGCATCGCTGCACGACCCACCTTCAATTTCCATATCGGCAAGAGCGCCATTGCTTGGCATCCACGATGGGGCGCCTTCACCGTCCTCCAGAACTACAAGACTCCCTGCGCTGACGGTTCCATCATCACGCTCGATCGCCCCTACGTCAGTTGCTACTGGCAGAACGACCTCGAACTGCCCAAGGCTTTCCGCTTGATAGCCAACGCCACGTGGGCTGCCCGTGGCGACTACAACAACTACAGCATCACTGGCAGCAGTTTCAACGTCACTCTTGGTCTCCAGCGTGACTTCAACCTCCGTCGCCTCGGCACACTGAACCTCGATTTCCGTTGCAATGACATCTTCAACACCAACAAGACCGAAGCCACTATCTACGGCATCCGCGAACTCACCAGCTACAACCCCGCTCGTCGCACCTTCATGCTCGAGCTCACTTGGAAGTTCAACGAGGCTCACAGCAAATATCGTGGCAGTGGCGCTGGCGAGAAACAGAAAGCAAGAATGTAAATGTGGTTTAGAATTTAGAGATTATGAAAACAAGAACAATTATTGGATTGAGTCTGATTGCGGCTGGTGCTTGGAAATTGGCCAACCTTTGGGGAATCATCGAGAACGACTGGCTGTGGCGCCAACCTTGGACTGCCTACATCGCCCCCGTCGCTCTGCTCTACATCGGAGCTATGACCGTCGTGAACAGTTATCGTCGCAACCGCGACCAATGGTTACAGCGTCCCCTGCCTATTGGTGAAGAGGGCAAACGCATCCATTGCTGCGTCCACTACGGTGGCGATGAGTACATCTATCGTGGCGAACCCTTCCACGGCGCCCGTCTCGACGCCTTCTGTGGAGGCATCCGCATGGATTTGCGTGGCGCCACCATCACAGAAGACGAGGAGATAGACATCCACACCTTTTTTGGTGGCATCGAATTGCTCGTGCCCGACCACATCAATATCGTGGTGAAGAGCCGCAACTTCATCGGTGGTGTCGGCAACCACGCCAACCATCTTCCTCATCCCACTGCCCCTTGCCTCCACATTGTTGCCTCCAATTTCATCGGTGGCGTGGACATCAAGAATAAGGATTATGAAGATTGATCTTTATTGAGACAACGGATTGGAAGGATTTTAGTGGACGCATGGTAAAGTCATCACGAAACGGGCGCCTCCCTTGTATGAGGTATCGAGGGTGAGGTCACCACCGAGTTTGCGTGTTAAACTGCGGGCAACCGTCAGCCCGATACCTGTCCCGTCGTAGTATTCGTCCAATTGCACGAACTCTTCGAAGATGTGTTCAGCCTCTTCAGGTGGAATGCCGATACCCGTATCTTCCACCGTATAGCATACGTAGGTTCCATCTGTCGTGATGGCCAGCGAGGCATGTTTCAGACTCTCTGTTACATTCTCTCCCATATATTGCATCTCAGTTTCAGCTGGAGCCGTGAATTTGCGGGCATTATCGAGTATCAGGGAGAGGGCGCGAACGGCAGCCTTATGATTGGTCGTGAGGACAATGCTTCCCACTTCTGCCGATATTTTCTGCTCGAATGTGAGATGCTTGGCAATGCTGATGCCACAACTCTCTATGGCCTCGATAGCAATTTGTACCACCTCTACTTCATCGTTGCGCTCAATGACCGTTTGACTGCTGACATCCGAAAGTTCTATCATCTTGTTCACCAATCCTGTGATGCGGTTCGTGTTCTCTATGATGCCTTTGTTGATTTCTTCTTTCTCATCGTCGGCAAAATCCATGCCTGGCATCGTAATGACTTGAGTGAACCCCGACAGGATGTTGAGCGGAGTCCTGATTTCGTGCGAGATTTGCTGGATGAAGTTACTCTTCATTTGCGATGACTCTTCCGCTTTCGCATTGGCCACTTCCAATTGCTCGTAGGCCTTCACCAATTTTCGGTGTTCTTTTTCCAATTTGACGGATGCACGATGACGGTAATAGACGAAGAAGGTGAGTGCAATGAGTGCCAGCATTGTGAGCATAATCACCAACATCATTTGACGTTCCTCCGCTTTCATCTGGTCGCGTTCGGCCTGCATCTTCAGTTCGTTCACCTTAAAACGTTTGTTCAGCATGTTCAGCTGTTCACGGTTTTCAGCCGTTACGATGGAGTCGTTCAACTCAAGGTGTTTGTGCAAGTCGGTGAGCGCCTCCTTGTAGTTTCCAACCGCTTCCAGCGCTTCACTACGGAAACGGAGTGCTAAGATGTAATTACTCAATTCCTGATCCTTGCTGATCTTTATCATTTCCTCTGTTTGCCGCAAGGCTTCCTCATAGTCACCCCGATCCATCGCATATTGATAGCGGCAGGTTGCCAATTGACACAAACTCGAAGGGTAATTGCCATCAATCTCCTCATAATATGTAGCTGAATCGAGCACTTCATCCACCCGTTCGTATTGTTTCGTCGCAATCAAATGGTTTGCTAATGCTAGTAGATATTTGTAATGCCAATTGGCATACACATCCGCCCTTGCATCTGTGGTATCAACAGGATATGCATTCACTTCAGTCCCCCAGTTGGTAAGTACAGAATCCAAGGTCGCATAGTCATTCGTCTCTCTGAGCGCTTTGGTGTAATAGCTGAAAAGTCCAAACTTACTGCCAGGGTAGGGGATCTTGTCACATTGAGCAAGGGCATGTTGAAAGCACAGAACAGACTCACTCATGTTGTTTTGGTAACTATAGGCAATGCCCAATACTTGATAAGCGTACATCTGCCCGTATGCATTATCCCGACTAAGCGCATCTTCCTGCATCTTCTTGGCTTCAGCTATACCTTCCATCAAAAGGCCTCTCCACACCATGTCCATCGCACAATAAGCCCATATCTTGTAATAATAGCGCCATTTCTTATACTTCAGACAAAACTTCATGGCATGAGGGGCGTACAGCTCTATCGAGTCAGTCATGTTGTTGCCATAGAGGTAATCCATCGTCTGAACCATGTGATAAGCAGAGTCTTCCAACATGACCGAATCGCAGGCCATCTCTTCATTCTTACTCGCTCCATGCTGTTGACATCCAACAAAGAGGGTAGTGAAGAGAACCGTCAAGAAACCTAATACAAAGAAGTGTCGTATTTGATGCTTCATGTTGGTATGCTTTTGGCGACAAAGGTACAATACTTTTTCCGAACAGCCAAAAAAATCTATTTCATTTTCCTTTTTTGCCCATTTGTTTGTTTGATATCGTTCATAACCACTTATTTTCTATATACCATGCTATGCATTCCTTCACTCCTCGTTCCAAAGGCCAAGCGGGTTCATAGCCGAGGTCTTGCTGGAGGGGAGTGATGTCACATTGCCAATTGCGCTGCTTCATGATGCGGTATTTGTCGCCATTCAAAGTGCTGGCTTGGTGGGTGAGCTTGGAGAAGGCCTCTGACACGATGCAGATGATCCAAAGCAACCATAAAGGAGCCGTGAAATGTAGAATGTGCTTTACGCACAATTCCTTCTGAATCAAGTCGCTGAACGCTCTGCTGGAATAGTTCCGTCCATCGCTGACCAGATAGGTCTTCCCATTTGCCACCTCAGCCTTTCCGATGGCAGCAAAGATGGCACTCACCAGATCGCGGACATACACAAAGGTCAACACCTGCCGCTGAAATCCTGCTCCAAAATCGATGTGCTGCTTGATAGACTTCGCCATGATGAAATAATCCTTCTCACGAGGGCCATACACCCCTGTAGGACGGAAGATGGTGTAGTTGAAAGGGGCGGAGGGTGAGGGGAAAGGGGAGCGAGATGTGGAGTGTGCGGTTTCTTTTAGAAACTGTTCACTCTTCGCCTTGCTTTCTCCATAGGCAGTGTTGGGTTTGGCTTCATCTGTCACCAGCATGTCGTTGTAGGTGCCATCAGCATTTTGTTGTTCGCGGATAGGACCTAACACACTGAGGCTGCTGACATAGAGGAACTGATCGGGTTGCATCTCCAAGGCTTGGAGTGTGTTGACCAGATTTTGGGTGCATTGGAAGTTGTGAAGGTCGAAGTCCTCCTTTTTCAGACATTTGGTGGCTCCAGCCGCATGGATGATTACATCCCATTTGCCCACTTTCTGCTTATATTCAGTCAGTTGTGCCCGTAGTCGTTTTGCATTCGTCATGTCGAGCGTGGCGAAATGCAGCTGTTCATCCTTCAACCAACGACGGCTTGAATGTTCTCGCATTCCAGCCCATGTTTCCATGCCCCGTTTCAGCCCCTCCTCGCAAAGGAAACTTCCAATAAAACCGCTGGCACCTGTAATGAGTATTTTCATGCCTTATTGTCCACTTATCACTTGTCACTGATTACTTTTCACTTGACAAAAAAGCCCCTTGCTTCCAACTTGGGCACCGAACTTCGGAATCAACCTGCGATGCGCTTGGGGAAGGTTGGGGCTATGTTTTTTTGTCAAATGTGGGGGCAAAGTTAGCTTTTTTGACGGTTTTAGTTGTATAATTCATCAGAAAACTTTAATTTTGTAGCGATTTTTAACATTAAATGATATTTCTTATGCGTTTTACAGAACGTGCATACCCCATTTTTGAGCAGGCCATCGACGATTATCACGTGCATGATAACATCGACCAACCGATAGCAAACCCATACCAAACGGGAACGATTGAGCATGACCTCTACACGAAAAATTGGATTGATACGGTACAATGGCATTTTGAGGACATTATCCGTGATCCACAGATTGATCCTGCTGAGGCGTTGGTGTTGAAACGTCGCATTGACAAGAGCAATCAGGATAGGACGGATTTGGTGGAGAAGATTGACTCGTACTTTTGGACAAAGTATAAGGATGTGGCGGTCAAGTCCGATGCGACCATCAACACTGAGAGTCCTGCATGGGCTGTCGATAGATTATCCATTTTGGCGCTGAAGATTTACCACATGAAGGAGCAGGTGGAACGTGCTGATGCCAGTGCCGAGCATAAGGCAACCTGTCAAAAGAAATTGGATGTGCTGTTGGAGCAGCGCAAAGATCTCTCGACCGCGATTGACCAGTTGATTGAGGACATTGAGGCTGGAAGGAAGTACATGAAGGTGTATAAGCAGATGAAGATGTACAACGACCCTTCCACTAATCCTGTATTGTATAAGGCCTCCCCCAATCCCTCCAAGGAGGGGAGATAGGTTAGGGTTAAGGTTAACGTTATGAGAATCGGTTTCGACGCCAAACGTCTCTACAACAACTTCACGGGTTTGGGAAACCATAGCCGCACCACGATTGACATCCTGACGGCTGAGTTTCCTGAGCATGAGTATTGGCTCTATACGCCCAAAATGCGGTTGAATGGGGCGACGTTGCCGTATCTTGGCAAGAAGAACTGCCACACCGTGACACCCAAGGGTATGATGAGAGGAGGTGCTTGGAGGACGTATGGATTGGTGAACGACATGAAGCGTGACGGCATCGAGGTGTTCCACGGATTGAGCAACGAGATGCCTGTGGGGCTTTTCCATTCGGGCATTGCCTCCGTGGTGACGATTCATGACGTGGCGTTCCGAACCTTCCCCGACATGTACCACTGGCACGACCGCAAGATTTACGACATGAAGTGGCAGTATGCCTGCAATCATGCCGACCGAATCATCTGCATCAGCGAGTGTACGAAACGCGATGTGTTGGAGTTTTACAATGTGCCTGAGCGCAAGGTGGAGGTGGTGTATCAGCCCGTGAATCCCATCTACTACAAGCCCATCGAGAAGGACAACTCCCAGCCCTACATGCTCTATGTGGGCAGTATCAATTCGAGGAAGAACCTCTTGGGCGTGGTGAAGGCGATGGAACTGATGCCCAAAGACTTGCAGATGCCGTTGATTGTGGCTGGTGGAGGAGGTGCTTACAAGCAGGAGGTGCAGAAATACATCGCAGAAAAAAGAATGGAGAAGCTGTTCGTATGGCCAGAGATGGTGGGAACAAATGCCTTGCAGACGCTTTACACGAATGCGCAACTCTTCATCTACCCCTCCTTCTATGAAGGCTTTGGATTGCCCGTTGTGGAGGCACAACTCTGCGGATGTCCTGTGGTGACGAGCAACGTGAGCAGTCTGCCCGAAGCTGGTGGCCCTTGGGCTCAGAAAGCAGACCCTCACAGTCCTGAGGACATCTGCGACAAGATGGTGAAACTCCTCACCGATACAGAACTGCGGCGGCAAACCATCGAGGAAGCCCGTAAATATGCCGCTGAGACTTTCGACCCCACCCGATTGGCTCGACAACTAATGAACGTATATGAAAAAATTAAACAGTAAGACAATATGAATTTTCTTGACAGAAACGAATTTAACTTTGAACCTTCGCAGAAGGTGAAGGATGCTATCCATAACTTCGACCCCAAGGATTTGTGTTTTTATACACGCATCTACGATCAGGGAAAGAAAAGTGTGATTAGTGTGCGTGTGAGTGAGATTTACGGGGTGCCCGAAGAGCAAGTGCTGCTGGCCTATGGCGGTGAGGACATCCTGAAGAACTCCATCCACTACTTCTTGACCAAGGGCGACAACAAGAAGATCCTCATCCCTGAGTTTTCATGGTGGTACTACAACCGTGTGGCCAGTGAGTGCGACGGCGTGTTCGA
>JBGUMY010000303.1:0-11231 GCA_045117095.1 Bacteroidaceae bacterium
GAACATCCGCATCGTGGCTCCAGTGGCAATTCTCTTGCTCATCATCTATTTCTTTTTGGGCAACAACATCAACGCTCCTGCAGAAGTGGGTGAGGTAAACTTCTGGTTTGTCCTTCCCTACCTCGCAGTGGCCATCCTTGCCATCCTCGGCATGAATGTGCTGCTCACGTTAAGCATTGGCACCCTGCTCACAGGTTTCATCGGCATCACGGCTGGCACCTACGATGTGTTCGGTTGGTTTGCCGCCATGAACGAAGGCATGATGGGTATGTCCGAACTCATCATCGTCACCATCCTTGCTGGAGGCATGCTCGAAATCATCCGTCATAATGGTGGCATCGGACTCATCATCAAGGCTTTAACACGCAATATTCATGGAGCAAGAGGTGGTGAAATGAGTATTGCCGCTCTCACCTGCCTCATCAATATCTGCACGGCCAACAACACCGTCGCCATCATCACCGCAGGTCCCATTGCCAAAGATATTGCCAAGCGGTTTCACATTGACCCACGCAGGTCAGCTTCCATCCTCGATACGGCCTCTTGCTTCACACAAGGACTCCTCCCCTACGGAGCACAAGTGCTTATTGTAGCTGGACTCTCTGGACTCAATCCCATCCTCATCATCCCATACCTCTACTACCCCATGTTGATGGCTGTGGCGCTCCTTTTGGCCATTATATTCCGCTATCCACGCAAATTCACCTGAGACACTTTTTTCTTTGTATTGTGCTCACTTATCCGTACCGTTGGTTACACCTAAGGTACTTTCGTTCGACAATAAAAGCAAAAAAGGTTTTTTTTCTTTGTATTGTGCTCACTTATCCGTACCTTTGCATGCGGAAAAAGACCGTAAAGACTATTCACTTATGAAAATCAGAACAATATTCAGCATGCTTGGGATGGCATTGCTTCTTGTAGCAGGCCTCACCTCCTGCAAACAAGATATCGAATATAAAGTATATGAGAATGACCAATTGCCCTACATCTTCGAGGTGCCTACCACGTGGACAATGGACGACTCTCATCCCAATTGCGTCAAATTCCTCAATGCAGACCAGAGCATGGGAATCAGTTGCGAAGTCGGCATCGATGCCCTGGCGAAAGAAGAAGAACTGGACAGTTTCTACGAGTGGGAATTGAACAAGCATAAGCATGAAATCAACAATGAACAGGATGTGGAGAAAACCTTTGACCACTATATTTTGAAATGGAAAGATGCCGATGGCGACTATTACATCGAAGGAGAGAAATGCGTCAACGGCTACTTAGGCTGCATCTGCATGGGATCAGACAGCACCAATCTGTCCCAAGCCACAGAAATTTTCCAACACGTATTTGAGAGTATTGCCCCCAATCCCCACTTCCTCGCACCAGAAGATGTGGAAGACGAAGAAAAATAAGTTATGTCTCTGCAAATCTATAAGGCTTCAGCGGGATCAGGTAAGACGTTCACACTTGCAGTGGAATACATTTCACTGTTGGCTGTGGATCCAACGGCTTATCGGAACATTTTGGCTGTGACGTTCACCAACAAGGCGACGGCTGAAATGAAACAACGCATCTTAAGCACGCTCTATGGCATGGCACAAGGGCTGAAAAGTGCGGACGACTATATGGATGCTGTGCTGAAGAACCTAAAGGCTTATCCGGAGATGAATGTTTCCCTCTTGAGGAAACGGGCAAAAGAAGCGCTATCAAACATCATTCATGACTACAGCCGTTTCCATATAGAGACCATTGATTCATTCTTTCAGAGCATTGTGCGCGAATTGGCGAACGAACTGGAATTGTCCGTGAAGATGAAAGTGGAACTGGATGAGAGTGAGGTGTTGGGGGATGCCATTGACCGTATTATCGAAAATCTGAAGGAAGATTCGAACGACTTGAAAACCATCATCGGCTTTGTGGAAGAACGAGTCAGGGAAAACCGTTCGTGGCAAGTGGAAGAGACGGTAAAGGATTTTGGACGGAACATCTTCAAGGAAAACTACCTGATTCATGGAGAGGAGGTGAGGAAACGCATCACAGACCGCAGTGCCATTACGGATTATCGTCAGTTGGTTGATCACTATTTGGAAGTACAAAGATATGCCGTCATCCAATTGGGGAAGGAACTATGGGAGGCGTACGAGAAAACAGGTATCACGGAAAAAGATGGTGACAAGAATATCGTCAAATTCTTGATAAAAGTACGCGATGACCAAATCAAGGAAGCCACCTCTTCTCAAAACAGAGGAACGTTCTCTGCATCCATCGAAGAATACACGACCCGTGCAGAAAAGTGGTTCAAAAGCACTTCGAAGAATAAAGAAGCCCTCATGCCCCAAGTGGAGTCAGTGCTTATGCCCATGTTAACAGAATTGTTCAAACGGCATTCTACTTATGTGAGTCATCTGCACAATGTGACAGCCATCAGGCAACACCTGTACTCGCTGATGCTGCTGAACAATATCAGCAAGACTGTGAAAACGCTGAATGAGGAGGGCAACCGATTCTTGCTGTCAGAAACAGCAAACTTTCTGCGCAACGTCATTAACCAGCAGGACATTCCGTTCATCTATGAGAAGACAGGTGCCAACATCAAGCACATTATGATAGATGAGTTTCAGGATACTTCCATGTTGCAATGGGGCAACCTCAAACCGCTCCTTCTGAACAGTCTGGCCGCAGAAGGCTCTTGTCTGATTGTGGGTGATGTGAAGCAAAGCATCTACCGCTTCCGTAATTCCGATTGGCAGATTCTGAATGGCATCGAACAAGACGAGGAACTGAAAAACCACATCCGCAAAATCCCTGCCACCTATAATTACCGTTCTTCGAGACGGGTGGTGACCTTCAACAATGAGCTTTTCAAGAATGCGATTGAAATATTGAAAGAAGATTGCCCTGCCCTCTCCTTGGCCTATGGTGATTTGGAACAAAAAGCAAAAAAGGATGAGGATAAGGGGTTCGTGCGGATTGAGAACATTGATTATCACGAAATTGACAAAGAACAGAAGCAGGAGGATTGGGCGTATGAGATTGCTGCCCAATATGATGAAGCCACCTTGCAACGCATTCAACTATCCGTCAAGGATTTAATAGACAATGGAGTGAATGCCAATGATATAACCATCTTGGTAAGGACAAACAAGGAAGTTCCTGTCATTTGTGATTATTTCCATGCCCATAAGGATGTGGTCCATGTAAAAGTGGTATCGGATGACGCCTTCCGTTTGGATGCTTCGCCAGCCATCCACATCATCATCTGTGCCTTGCGTGTGTTGGCAGAAGAGAGTCCACTGCATCTGGCCACACTCACCCATCATGCGGGTGCCATCCCTGAAGCCTTCGATGAACAAGCACGGGCAGACCTGCGTTTCAAGCCCATCAGCGAACAGATAGAGGAGATTTATCAAATCTTCCAACTTCATCAACTGCCTGGACAAGATGCCTATTTGTTCTTCTTCAACGATGTAGTAGAGCAGTTCTGTACAGAACATTTGACCGACCTTGCCACTTTCCTGCAGACATGGGATGAAAAACTTTGTGAGAAGACTATCCCCAATGGCACCTCAGACGGTGTGCGCATCATGACGATGCACAAATCGAAAGGTCTGGAATTTCACAGCGTCATCATCCCATCGTGTTCGTGGCCTATCAAGCCCAAGGATTCGGAGGTCATCTGGTGTATGCCCGATACAGCTCCATACAACTGCATGCCCCTCCTGCCAATCAGTGTGAACAAGATCAAAGAGGACAGCATTTTTGCCAAAGACAGAAAAGAAGAGGAGCTCAGAACGCTGGTAGACAACATCAATGTGCTCTATGTGGCCTTCACACGTGCCAAGCACAATCTTATCATCCTGACAGGGAACAAGATAGGAGAAGCCTTGGAGGAGAAAGCCAAGATTGAGAGCGCCCAATCATTCTTGCTTCGTTCTGTACCCCCAAGGATGACAGCAACAGATATTGAGGGCATTATCACCCGCTACGAAGAGGGCGTCATTGTTCCGACTCAGCAAGAGAAGCATCCGAAGGAAGAGAAAGAAAAGAACGTGATGGAGTGTGACTATGACCCACTGCCCGCTTCGTTTGTCTCCCATCCTTCCATCGCAGAATTTCAGCAGAGTTACGAATCAGACCTGTTCATCACAGAAGAATCAGATAACCCTCAGATACAGCAACGGAGCCAACGCATACGCCTCATCAGCCTCGGCAACCTCTATCACAGCATCTTCCAACACATTCATACCATTGAGGATGTGCCTCATGTCATTCAGATGCTGGAATCAAAAGGGTGTTTCAGTTCCTTGCTGGATGCAGAAGAGGCTCAGAAGGTAGTCACAAAGTTGATTGAGGACGTGGCCAACGAACATCCTGAATGGTTCTCAAAAGAATGGCAAGCCCTTAACGAACGTGCCATCTTGTTCTTGGAAAATCAGATGCTGACCTCCAAACGTCCAGACCGAGTGGTGGTCAAAGACAACCAAGCCATCATCATCGATTATAAGACCGCACAAGGAGTTGTCACCCCAAAGGCAGACGGAACATGGGTGGTTCCTACCGAAAACAAAAAGCAGATAGAAAACTACATGCGACTCCTTGAGCAGATAGGCTATTCCGATATCAAAGCATATCTCTGGTATATCCTCGACCAGCAGATTGTACCCGTTTAACCATAAAACCCAACCATCATCCGATATCCAATCATGACACCATTCCTGAAACTTGTAGCAGATGACCTCTATCAAAAGTTGGGAGGACACTTTCAAGACACCTGTATCATCTTTCCCAACAAACGTGCTTCGCTGTTCTTCAATGAATATCTGTGGGAGAACAGTGGAGACAAGACTATGTGGACACCTGAATACACAAGCATCAGCGAACTGTTTTCCTCGTTGTCGGAACACACTGTGGGGGATTCCATTTATCTGATTGTGAAGTTATGGGAGGTCTATCAAGAAAAGATGCAGCCCAACAAGCCGCTTGACCAACTGTATGCGTTGATGGAGACAATGCTAAGTGATTTTCAGGACATCGACAACAATATGGTGGAGCCATCAAAACTGTTCCTGAACATCGCTGACCTGAAAGAATTGACCGATTTCTCTTTCTTGGAAAAAGAACAGCGGGAAGCCATCGAGCAATTCTTTGGTAAGTTCTTCACAGAAGGAAGCAGCAATATGCCTCTGAAGAACCAATTCAAGACCCTTTGGAACCGTCTGACAGAGATTTACGAGGCGTATCAATCAGCATTGCTCAATAGGCAAGAAGCATCCATGGTGTATGAAGGAATGCTCAAACGGCAAGTGATCGAATCGCTGAGCAGTAAGGATGAAGAGGTAAGGAAACGCGTTGACGAGAGACTGACAGCAAAGACTTACGTGATGATCGGTTTCAATGTGCTCAACAAGACGGAATTGGAATTGTTCCGATACATCAAACAACATAGAGATGCGAAATTCTATTGGGATTATGATGTGGCATACACCCAAGGAAGGGGTTTGACAAATGTGACCAGCAAATATGAAGCTGGCATGTTCATTCTCGAGAACATCCGACAACTAGGCAATGAATTTGAGGGCATGGATGTTTTCGACAACATGAAGCAACCCAAAGAGATCACCATCATCCAATCGCCGACGGAAAATGCACAGACACGTTACATTGATGAATGGACAAAATGTCATCTCAAGGAGAAGGAACCCATGAGAGAATCGGCTGTCATTTTGTGTAACGAGAACCTACTGCAACCCGTCTTGCATAGTATCGGTGACGTTTCCACCATCAATGTGACGATGGGCTATCCTTTTACTGAGACACCCGTCTATTCGCTTATCCAGGCACTCACTGAGATGCAGGTGCATGGACGTACCCAGTCAGGTGCATGGAGATACAAATTTGTGGCGGCAGTGCTGAAACACTCGTTCATTCAGAAATTGATGGAAAAGGAGAGTGTAGAGAAACTACGTGAACTATCGGAGAACAACATCGTATTCCCCGAAACAGAGAGATTTGCTGACAACGAAATCATGCGAACCATCTTCACCCCCGTGACTGGCAAAGCACTGACCACTTATTTGTCAGACATTCTCTCGTTGGTGGGACACAGTTATCAAGAAACGTTCAATAGCAAAGATTTCACTTTGCATATCTATAAGGAAAGCATCTTCTTGGCATATACCATTGTGAACCGCCTCCACACGTTGCAGGAACGACACCATTCATTAGCAATAGGGGATGAGATGCTATCACGACTCCTCTTGCAATTGATGAGTCAAGCCACGATTCCTTTCCATGGAGAACCAGCGGTAGGACTGCAAGTGATGGGACTGCTCGAAACCCGAAATCTCGACTTCCGCAACGTCATTATGCTCTCCGTCAATGAGGGCCAGATGCCCAAGGGCGATAAACGTGCCTCGCTCATTCCTTACACGTTACGTGCTGCTTACGGAATGACCACCATCGAACGTGAAGTGAGTCTCTATGCCTACTATTACTACCGTCTCTTGCAACGTGCCGAGCGCATCACCCTGCTCTACAACTCCAGTACCGACGCAGGCAACAAGGGCGAGATGTCACGTTTCATGTTGCAAACACTTGCCGAAAAAGATGACCTCTTTGGCAAGGGGCAGGAGATAGCTCTACGGGCTTTCACCACCATCAACGAGATGAAGAAAGTGGAGCCCCTCAGCGTGAAGAAGAGTCCTGAAGTGATGAAGAAATTATATGCACGTTTCAATGAAGAGCATATCCTCTCGCCGTCTGCCATCATCACCTACATGAAATGCCCACTCAAGTTCTACCTCAACCATGTGGCTGGATTACGTCCAGAGGATGAGGTGTCTGATGACATCGATAAACCCATGTTTGGCACCATCTTCCACGATGCGATGCGCCTCATCTATTTGCCTTATGAGAAGAAAACTTTCCCAAGTAGTACAGTGAAGGCCTTGGCGGAAGATGACCCATTGCTCACCCGACAAATCAATCGTGCTTTTGCCAGAAATCTTTTCCATTCGGATAAAGAACCCCTGCTGAACGGCACCCAACTCATCAATCGGCACGTGATTAAAAAATTCATCATCAACCAACTTCATGCAGATGCCATGATGGCGGAGGAATTGGAAAAGCAGGGAGGCTATTGGGAGATTCTCAGCCAAGAAAATAAATACACAACCATCTATCCACTTCTCAATGTCAATTCTCGGCAAGCCCAGCATGCTAATGATACAATCACCCAGCTCCTTCTTGGTGGTTTTATAGACCGTCTAGACTTGTTGCACACTCCCACAGGTGACCGCATCCGCATTGTCGATTATAAAACCAGCAACAAACCACATGCTGCCAAATCCATCAAGGAACTCTTTGACCCTGAGAAATGCACAGGCAACTATCATATCATGCAGACGCTCTACTATTGCAAAGTACTTACCAGTCAGACGTCTGACTATCGGGACACACCTGTTGTTCCAGCACTGATGTATTGTGCCAAAGAGTATGGGAACAACTATTCAGGTATTGTCAAACTGGCCTCTTCAGATGGTAATAAGAAAGAAGAAATAACAAACTATCAAGCAGAGTATGCAGACCAATACGAGGAATTACTGGCTCAGACCATAGCGGAAATCTTCACAACAGATACCGAGGATAAACCCAACGGGGCCTTCACTCAATGTGCTGACGAAAAGAACTGTGCCTATTGCGACTTTCTCTCTTTCTGTCAACGACATCCCCAATCAACAAAGTACTAATGGAAAAGTTCGAAATCAACATACTCGGTTGTGGAGCAGCTCTCCCTACCCCACGCCGCCTCAGTTCCTCGCAAGTGGTCAACATCCGTGAGAAACTTTTCATGCTCGACTGCGCTGAAGGAACACAGATGGCTCTGCGCCGTTCACATATCACATTCTCCCGTCTTCAGGCCATTTTCATCACTCATTTGCATGGTGACCATGTGTTTGGGCTCATTGGCATGCTCTCGACTTTCGGACTTCTTGGACGTACCCAAGACCTCCACATCTATGGTCCTCAAAATCTTCAGTGCATCTTTCAACCCCAAATCGATTACTTCTGCGCAGACTCTCCCTACCAAATCATCCTTCACGAGATTGACACCAAGAATCCACAAACCATCTATGAAGACCGTTCCGTCATCATCTCCACCCTACCCCTATCCCATCGTATTCCGTGTTGTGGTTTCCTTTTCCAGGAAAAACCAACCCCTCGCCATATCCGCAGAGACATGATAGATTTCTACCATATCCCCATCTCTCAAATCAACAACATCAAAGCAGGACAAGATTGGAGAATAGAAGATGGTACTCTCATCCCTAATGAACGTCTCACAACCCCTTCAGACCCAGTCCGTTCTTACGCTTACTGCACAGATACGACCCCACGTTCCCAACTTGCAGAACACATTCATGGAATCACATGCCTCTATCACGAAGCCACTTTTGCACAAGAGCATGAACTCCTTGCCAAGAAGACCTACCATAGTACAGCCATGCAGGCTGCACAAATCGCCCACAAAGCAGAGGTTGGCCGTCTGATTCTTGGACACTTCTCTTCGCGTTACCCTTCCGAAGAGCAACTTCTCATGGAGGCTCAACAGGTTTTCCCTAATACCATCCTTGCTGAAGACGGAATGAAAATCATCCTCTAAACTTCCTCCGTCCATTTCACTAAGAAGACAACGATATTGGTCTTTTACCCCTTGATTAGAAGGGAAAAACGGAACCGCAAACTGAAAAAACGGGAGGAAAATAAAAAAATCATGACAAATTCATATTCAAGTGAGTTTTTTTTCGTACTTTTGCATGATTTTGCGATTAGGAGAAGGGGATAGCATCCCCCCGCCTTTCCATTGAAAGAAAAATTAATCAATCAAAAATAATAAAAAATGGCAGCATTACAAAAAATCAGAAGCAAGGGCGTGCTCCTTGTGACCGTCATCGCCGTGGCGTTGTTCCTTTTCGTCGCCGGCGACTTATTTAGAGGCCTCGAGAGCCTCTTTCAACAATCCAGTCAGCAGGTAGGTGAAGTAGATGGCAAATCTATTTCCATCCAAGACTATCAGAAGTTGATGGATGACATGCAGACTTACTATGAAATCGTTCAGCAGAAGAGTTCCTTTAACGAAGACGAACTGAATCGCATCAAGGACGAGGCTTGGCAGACTTATGTTCAGCAGCAACTCATCCAAAAGCAATGCGAAGAACTGGGTCTCGCTGTCAGTGACGAGGAAATTTCTGATGTCGTGAAAAGCGGTTTCAACCAAATGCTTCAGGTTCCAGTCTTCGTGGATCAGCAGACGGGTCGTTATGACTATTCAATCGTGAGCCGTTTCCTGGCAGAATACAAGAAACTGAAAGATGCTGGAACTCAAATTCCTGAAGAGTATGAGAAAATCTACAAGTATTATTTGTTTGCTCAGCGCCAGATTCGCGACCAGTTACTCGTCCAGAAATATCAAGTGCTCCTCTCCCAAAGTTTCCTCTCCAATCCTGTTGAGGCAAAATTGGCTTTTGACAGCCGTGCAGAAGAGTCAGACCTTGTACTCGCCGCTATCCCTGCTTCATCAGTGAAAGATGATGACGTGAAGGTGACTGACGAGGAAATCAAAGCAAAGTATAACGAGAACAAGGAACAGTACAAGCAGGTGATTGAAACTCGCGACATCAAGGTGATTGATGTGCAGGTGGTTGCCAGTGACGCAGACAAGAAGGCTGCAGAAGCCGATATGGTTGATGCAGCAACCAAGTTGGCCGCAGCAACAAATAACACCGCAGCAGGCAATGTAGTTCGTCAAGCCACTTCACTCATCCCCTACTCTGATGTATACAAGACTAAAGATGCCTTCCCTACTATGATCTCTTCTACGCTCGATTCAGCAGCAGTGGGTAGCGTGAAGCCAGCATCTTTTGATCCTATGACCAACACATATTATACTTATAAAGTATTGGGCAAGACTACACAAGCTGACTCCGTTCTTTTCCGTCAGATTGGTGTCATCGGCAAAGACGACGCTGATATTGCCAAAAAGGCTGACAGTATCATGAATGCTCTCAATAGCGGTGCTCAGTTCAAGGATCTCGCCAAGAAATACAATCAAACAGGTGACTCCACTTGGATTGTCACTTCTCAGTTCCAAAATGCTACGCTTGACGCAGACAACACGCTCTTCATCAACACCCTCTATGGCATGAGCGCCAACGAGACCAAAAAGTTGAAGATGGAGAATGGTGCAACGGTAATCCTGCAGGTGATGAAGACCGCCAATCCTGTGGCCAAGTACAATGTGGCCTCCATCGTCAAGGAACTCAAGTTCTCGGATGAGACCTATAATAAGGAGTACAACAAGTTCTCTTCATTCATCGCCGCCAACACTACGATGGAACAGGTGGAAGCCAATGCAGCAAAAGAAGGCTACACCGTTCGTCCTATTAACGATGTAGCAGCAGCCGCTCATGGCATTAGTAATATCCGTGCCACTCGCGATGCCCTGAAGTGGGTCTTTGACGAGGCCAAAGTAGGTGATCTCTCTCAACTCTACGAATGTGGTAATAACGACCATCTCCTTTTGGTGGCACTCGCAGGCATCAACACAACGGGTTATCGTTCGACAGACAAGTTGAAGGATGAACTGACCAGCGAGGTGAAGAGCGAGAAGAAGATTGAGAAGATTTATGAATCTGCAAAGAATGTGAAGAGCATTGCTGATGCACAGAAGTTGGCCAATGTGGTGGTAGACACCATCAAGCACGTTTCCTTCAGTGCCCCCACCTTCATTGCCGCAACAAGTTCTTCTGAGCCAATCATCAGTGCAGCAGCAGCCAAGACAGCCAAGGGCGCATTTGCAGGTCCCGTAAAAGGCAAGAACGGCGTTTACATGTTCCAGGTCATCAACAAGAGTAAAACTGCTGAAAAGTTCGATGCCAAGAATGAACAATCTTCTTTGGCCATGAGCAATTATCGCAATGCTTCAAGCGCCATCCTCAACACACTTTATCTGAAGGCAAATGTGGTGGACAAGCGTTATAAGTTCTTCTAAGAAAAAGACAGAAAAAATACACATTATTATATTTAAAGGATGGTTGATGGCTATGTCAACCATCTTTTTTATTATTTATTGTGAAAAAGTGCATTTTTTTCAAAAAAAATTTGGAGGGTATTTAAAAAAACTCTATTTTTGCAGAATAAAACGCATAGTATATGGTAAAATTATTACATAATACACTAAA
>JBGUMY010000304.1:0-4630 GCA_045117095.1 Bacteroidaceae bacterium
TTTCAAACCTATTATTGATGATTGTGAGTTTTTCATACAGAATTATACAGAACAGTTGACCGATGTGATGAAACAAATTATCCAAGAGCATTGGTCTGAGTTGAAAGAATTTGGATACGTGTTTGATACGAACACATATAAAAGGGAGGGAATGAACATCTCTAACCGCAGACATTGATTTTGACATTCTGGATTTTTTTGAGTTTTTTCTCGTTATTGTATAGCAGGTTGATATTCAGCCTGCTATTATTCTATTTTATATTTGTCAGGGACAATTGTCAACCAGAATGTCAACCAGAATGTCAACCAAATTTCAATTGTTTGCCCTGTTGGTGGAAGCATGCACTAAAGCAGTTTCCACAAAAATATGTCAAATAAAACAAACTACTTGGCGCAAGTCTATGCAGCATCTGACGCTGGACTTGACATTATTAAAGATGTGTGCCCGCAGGTAACGGAGGTGGTTGGGACGAAGAAAAAGTTCAAACTCCGTCCCGAGGAGCGCACACCGTCGGCAAGCCTCATTCCACCACAGAATGGAGAGGAATGCTGGCATGTGAAGGATTTCGGTATGAGCGAGGAGGGTGGCAACTTCTCGCCCATCGACCTCTACATGTGGTCGAAGGGATATGCTCAGAACCAGTTCTCGTTGGCGCTTCATGAACTCATGGAGGAGTATGGCGTGACCGAAACACTCAATGTGTCGGTCAATCGTCCTGAGATGACCCGTCGCCCAGCAGAGGCATCGGAATTGGAACAGCCTCCGAGAGTGGTTTTGTGTGATGGCTTCACCCAGATAGAGCTTTCTACTTGGGGACCTCGTGTGAGGGCTGAACATCTGACGGAACTCGCCTGGAAAGCCGTGGAGTCGGTGTCCATCACCAAAGGGAAGGAGGTCATCGTGAAGAAGACAACGGAAACTTATCCCATCTTTGCGCAGGAGTGCCAGTACCAGGACAAGCAGGGTAACATCTGTTCGTTCCTGAAACTCTACGAACCAAAGAATGCCAACAAGGCTTTCCGTTTTAGCATCGTGGGTGCGAAGCCTTCTCACTACATCTTTGGACTGTCGGCCTTGCGTCGCAGGTACGAGGAGAACGGTGAGCAGAAACTTGCCGAAGTGGTGCTGGTCAGTGGTGGCAGCGATGCTGTCAATCTGCTCAGCATGGGTTACCAACCTATTTGGTTAGGCAGTGAAACAGAGGGACTACGTGATGAGGACTTCCAGCTCTTGCTGAAGTATGCGAAGCGTATCATCAACATTCCAGATGTTGATGCGACAGGACGTTTGATGGGTCAGCGTCTTGCCCTTCGCTTTCCTCAGCTCTACACAGCATGGCTCACCCCTGAGGATATGGGGCGTCTGCACGACAATCGTGGCAGACTCCGCAAAGACCTGAAGGATTTCATTCAGATCCATCCCGACAAGAAGTCGGTGAAGATGCTGATGGACAGAGCCGTAAGGGCGCAGTTCTGGGTGGAGCATGTGGACGAAAAGAGCGGGAAAGTCAGTTACGACATATCCCGTGTGTTCCTTGACTATTTCTTGGAACTGAACGGATTCTTTACGGTACCCAATGACCATCGTGATGAGCCTGAGTACATTCGTGTTGACGGCATCAAGGTGATGCATGTGAAGGCCAAGACGATTGTTAACTTCATCGTCAAGTGGGTCAAGGAACAAGGACTTCCGATTGAATTCCAGAACAAGCTTCGTCGCAGTCATGACCTGCCCACTACGCAAAAGAGTACATTGAGGGAGCGTGATGATCTCAACTTCACCAAGGGCACCTCCACTTCTCAACTGTTCCACTTCGGCAACTGTTGGGTGGAGGTCACGAAAGATGGCATCGTCACTCATCCTTATTCTGTGCAGACTGACCATCATGTGTGGGAAGAAAGCATCGTTCATCATACATACCGTGCGATGGAACCGATGTTCACTGTCGAGAAGACTGAATTTGGGTATCTCGTGCGTGTGTCCGATAATCAGCCAAGCAAGTTCTTCCAATTCCTCATCAACGCTTCAAGCCTCTATTGGCGAAAGGTGGATGAAGAGGGACAGACGCTCACTGATGCCGAGGTGATAGAGGAGAATCAGTGTCTGCTCAGCAAAATGGCTTGCATCGGTTATCTGCTCCACAGCCACAAGTCAGAATCCACAGCCTGGGCACCCTTCTTGCAGGACGCAGCATTGGGCAATGGCGAAGATGAATGTAATGGTCGTTCGGGCAAGTCTTTCTTCTACAAAGCCATCGGCTATCTCCTCAATGTTTTTCCTATCGAGGCACGTGTGCCGTCAGTGGTTGAAAACCGTTTCATCTTCGATGGCGTGAACGAAGACACCGATCTCATTATCGTGGACGAGTGTCACAAGAAGCTTGACTTCGATATGTTCTTCAGCAAGATTACAGACGGATTCCGTGCAGAGGAAAAAGGGAACCATCCCTTCCTGATTCCTTTCACCAAAAGTCCGAAGCTGTGTTTTGCCTCTAACTATGTGTACCGCAAGCACGATCCCAGCACGATGGGACGTATCTGGCAACAGATTTTCTCCGACTATTATCATGTGGCAACGAGGCAGAATGATTACCGCGAGACTCGTTCCATTCGTGATGATTTCGGGTGCGACTTGATGGGAACTGAATACCCCGAATCTGATTGGCAGGCCGACATCTCTTTCATGCTCCAATGTTTGCAATTTTATCTGTCTTTGCCTGTGGCAGAGCGTAAGATCATGCCACCGCTCTCAAAGATAGAACGTCGTGAAAAGCAGGCCGCCGTCGGCAAGGACTTCCGTCAGTGGGCTGATGAGAACATCGGAGAGGGTAGTGAATGGCTCGACTGCGAACGCAAGGCTCAGGACATGCTCAACGACTTCAATCGTGAGACGGGTAACAAGTGGTCGATGACCCTCTTGACCCGCAAATTGAAAGCGTACTGCGAATTTGCCGAACACATCTGTTGCCTCAATCCCACCTCCATAACCGGAAAAAGCAAGGATGGAGAACCTTGGGTGAAGCGTGAGAATGGCAACCAAGTCCGCTACTACTACATTCAGTCGGTGAATGCATCTCTGTCTCCCGAAGCTCCTGATGAACCTACCGAGGAACAGCTTGAATTAGAATTCTGATCTCTCCAATCTCTTTTGAAGGCTCGCCAAACGGCGGGCTTTCTTTTTCTTGCTACACTTTCGTGTGTTTTTTTTCTTTTCCTATTCTCACCTCATTACTCTTTCTTTTTTATTTATACCCCCAATTTTTCCCCTTTTAAAGTGTAAAAGTGTAGCAGAGAATAAAATAAGAAGATAAGTTATTGTATATCTACTACTTGTGCTCTTCTGTTACCGCTACACTTTCTGCTACAGTTTGCTACACTTTTCAATTTCCCTTCAAAGTGTAGCAGATAAATCAAGTTCCTTTTTCCCCTAAATCGTTTACTCCACTAACTGGAAAACGCAAAAATCGGGTAGTGCGATAACTTTTTTTGCTGCTACGCTTTGCTTGAAGATTTCTCCTTTTTACCCTCTCTCGCATATCATCCTTGCCAAGTCATTCAGTGCTAAGCATTGACCTCTGCTGATGGTGAGCTGTTCGTTGTGGTGCTCCCATGGGGCCAGGAGGAGGAGTTGACCTCGGGAACAGGCCTCTATGCGTTGGCCTCCAGGTTTGGCAAGGTCGGTGAAGCCGTTCTCTTGGAGGATGATGAGGGGGAGGCCTTCGTTGAAGGCGGCACGCATGATGGCTTTCTCACCAGGGGAGATGGAGGGAGAGACGAGTACGGCACCTTGGCGGGCAAGGGTGAGGAAATGGTGGGTTTGAGCCTCGATTTGTTCGGGTGTGAGGCGGCGCGAGCATTGAACCTGCAACAAGGTGGGGCGGTCGAGGAGAAAGCGGTTGCCAATGGCGGAGAACTGCTGGCCTGCCACCATGAGACCGCGCTGAACACGGAAGAGGTCGGGGTGCTCGCGCTTCATGAGCAGGCGGCGCGGGTTGTCACGCAGGTAGTCGAGCCAGCGTTGAAGCTGGCCTTGGCGGAGGAGGATCTTGTCGTTGTAACCAGGGGCAAAGAGGAGGCCGTGGGTGGGGTGAGAATTGCGGGGTTGGGTTGGTTGCGACTGAGTCGCAATAGACGGGACAGGAAGGGAGGGTGGTAGGGGAGAGGTTGAGGCTGCCGAGGGGAAGAGCTCGCGGTAGGCGCGGTTGCATCCCGTCTTGAAGCCACGAATGAGGCGGCTGAGGTCTTTGTCCATCTTCTCTTTGACAAAGAGGATGCCGTGGAGGTGGTCGGGCATCATCTGAAGAGCGATGATTTCGACTTGGGGATAGTAGTTGGGGATGCCCCACCATTCGTCATGAACCCGTTGACCAAGGGGACTGAGTTCGACCCGTGGGGCATCGGAGCTATCCAGTGGAGCATCGCTTCGTCCCACCACCTTGCCGAAGATGGGAAGGCGGCCTTCGGTCACCATCGTCACCATATACATCTGGCGGCCTGTGTAGTCATGGCCTACACATCGACGCTGCATGGAGGCCTTCTTCTCACCGGCAAACGCCTTTTGACTTTCATACACTTCGCGTTTCATGGATGCAAAGGTACGAATTTGTATCGGGATAGCCAAGAGATGGAT
>JBGUMY010000305.1:0-3844 GCA_045117095.1 Bacteroidaceae bacterium
CACCTACTTTTCGCTCAACAAGTATCTGAGAATGAGCAGTAACGAGTTGTATTACGTTTAAGATCATAAGACGTTTAAGAATTATAAGATATGAAGAACTTCGCGTTTACAAAAATCAATTACATCCTGCTGACGGTAGGATTCTTTATCATCATCGTGGGTTTCATCCTGATGTCGGGCGATGCCACTTCTGAGGAGGCTTTTAACCCTGACATCTTTAGCGATATGCGCATCAAGGTGGCTCCAATGGTTTGTCTGTTTGGATTCCTCTTTGAGATTGTCGCCATTTTATGGCCTGCGAAAAAACAAGGAACAAATTTTGAAGATTAAAGATGGATTGGATTCAAACAGTTATTATTGCGATTGTGGAAGGACTCACAGAGTTCTTGCCTGTCTCTTCGACAGGTCACATGATTATTGCGCAGAACATATTGGGTGTGGAGAGCACTGAGTTTGTCAAGGCTTTTACCTTCATCATCCAATTTGGTGCTATTCTCTCTGTTGTGTGTCTCTATTGGAAACGCTTTTTCCAACTCAACAAGGAACCCCTCCCTGAGGGAACACCTGCTTTCAAGCGTTTTACCCACAAGTTCGATTTTTATTGGAAACTCTTGATAGCCTTCATTCCAGCCGTCGTATTGGGTCTGCTTCTCAACGACTTCATCGACGCTATGCTGGAACGTGTGGAGGTCGTAGCCATCATGTTGGTCGTGGGTGGTGTGTTCATGCTTTTCTGCGACAAAATTTTCAACAAAGGCAGCGACAGCACCGTGTTGACAGAGAAGAGAGCCTTGATGATTGGCCTCTTTCAATGCATCTCCATGATACCAGGTGTGTCACGTTCGATGGCTACCATCGTAGGTGGCATGTCGCAAAAACTGACACGCAAGAACGCAGCTGAGTTCTCGTTCTTCTTGGCAGTTCCCACCATGTTTGGAGCGACTGTATACAAATTGTACAAACTCTTCAAGGAAGGTGGGTCAGAACTGATTATGAACAACCTCAACACGCTCATCATTGGCAATGTGGTGGCTTTCGTGGTGGCTTTGCTGGCCATCAAGTTCTTCATCAGTTTTGTGCAGAAATATGGCTTTAAGGCCTTTGGATGGTATCGCATCATTGTAGGAGGGCTGATTCTCGTCATGCTCATGATGGGACAGAACCTCACCATCTCATAACTGTCAACTCTCAATTCCCATGAATCCCCAGGCAGGTGAAATACTTATCTTCAACAAGCCCTACCGTTGGACATCCTTCAATGTGGTGGCAAAGGTGCGAGGCGAACTCTCGCATCGGATGGGTGTGAAGAAACTGAAGGTGGGACATGCGGGCACGCTCGACCCACTTGCCACAGGGGTACTCATCATCTGTACTGGTAAGAGCACCAAGTTTATTGACGAACTTCAGGCACATACGAAGGAATATGTGGCCACCATCAAATTAGGTGCCACCACGCCCTCCTTCGATATGGAGACCGCCGAGGATGCTACCTATCCTACTGACCACATCACGCGAGAACTGGTGGAAGAGAAACTCAAAGCTTTCAAGGGGCGTATTGAGCAGATTCCCCCCACATTCTCAGCCGTGAAAGTGGATGGGAAACGAGCCTTCAAGTATGCCCGAAAAGGGGAAGATGTGGAACTGAAGCCCAAGATTCTTGTGATTGACGAATTGGAACTGCTACACTATGGCGAGGTGGAGAATGAGGCTTCGGAAGACAACGCAGATTCTCGCGAACGCATCAAGTATCAGCGTGGCAATCTCCAGGGTACCCATCTCTCAATCACCATTCGGGTGGTGTGCAGCAAGGGCACTTACATCAGAGCTTTGGCACGCGACATCGGACAAGCACTTGGCTCTGGGGGCTATCTCACAGGATTGGTTCGCACTCGCATAGGAAAATACACCCTCCATGACTGCATGGACATCGAGCACTTCCCTCAATGGCTCGAACGACAGACAATAGAATATAACGAATAAAAAAAGAAACGGATATGGATAACATGAAATTATCGCAATTCAAGTTCAAACTTCCTGATGAGAAGATTGCGCTCTATCCTCGTACCTACAACCCTGAAACCAAGTATTACAATCGAGATGAAGCCAAACTCATGGTTGTGCACAAGAAGACGGGAGAGATTGAACACCGTATCTTCAAAGAGATTACTGACTACTTTGAGGAGGGTGATGCCTTCGTCTTCAACGACACCAAGGTGTTCCCTGCACGTCTCTATGGCAACAAGGAAAAGACAGGTGCACGTATTGAGGTTTTTCTCTTGCGTGAACTGAACGAGGATCTCCATCTGTGGGACGTGTTGGTTGACCCTGCCCGCAAGATTCGTATCGGCAACAAACTTTATTTTGGCCCCGATGAGTCGTTAGTGGCTGAGGTGATTGACAATACGACTTCTCGTGGACGCACCCTGCGTTTCCTTTATGATGGTCCCCACGATGTCTTCAAGGAGACCCTCTATAATTTGGGTGAGGCACCTATCCCAGACGATATTCGCATGCATCGTCCAGCCGAAGAGGAAGACCATGAACGCTTCCAGAACATCTATGCACGTCATGAAGGTGCTGTCACTGTGCCTACCTCTGGTCTCCATTTTTCGCGCGAACTGATGAAGCGCATGGAGATTCAGGGCATCGAACAGGCTTTTATTACGATGCATGCAGGTTTGGGCAGTTTCCGTACTATCGATGTGGAAGACCTCACGAAGCACAAGACCGATTCTGAGCAGATGTTTGTGACCAAGGAGGCCTGTGACATCGTGAACAGAGCCAAGGAGAATGGACATAAGATTTGTGCTGTGGGTAACACAACCCTTCGTGCCCTTGAAACGGCAGTGGGGCCAGGTGGCTTCATCAAGGAGTTTGATGGATGGACTAACAAGTTCATTTTCCCTCCCTATGACTTCACGGTAGCTGATTCGATGGTGGTGAACTTCCAACCACCACTCTCTACGATGCTGATGCTCATCACCGCTTTTGGTGGTTATGACATTGTGATGGAAGCCTACAAGGAAGCGCTTAAGGGCGACTATATGTTTGGTACCTTTGGCGATGCGATGTTGATTACGGATTAAATGCACACCGTCTATCTCTCATTAGGTACCAATCTTGGCGACAAGGAACAAAACCTTGTGTCCGCCATCACAGAAATAGGAAGGCGGATCGGCTCTGTTAGGGCACAATCCGCTTTTCTCTCTACTGATCCGTGGGGATTCGAGAGTGAGAACACCTTCCTTAATGCAGCAGTTTGTGTCGAGACGGAATTGGCTCCGTTGGCATTGCTCGATGAAACCCAACAGATAGAGCGTGATATGGGACGCACACAGAAAACGACGGTCACCTCTTACCTCTCACCTGTCAACTATCACGATCGCATCATCGACATCGACATCCTCCTCTATGATGACCTCCACATCAGCACTCCCAGACTCACCATTCCACATCCGCTCATGTACAAGCGGGACTTCGTGCTTATTCCACTTCGAGAAATCTTACCTCAAAAAGAACTGAAACAATGAAAAAGACGCTTATCCTTTCTATCTTTACCTTCCTTATCCTTCCACTTATGGCACAGAAATCATCCTTCACCCTCAACGACCTCATCCCTGGCGGCTCTTCCTATTATCGGAATTCGGTTCCAGCCAACAAGTACCTCACGTGGTGGGGGGATGAGTGCATTGAGCAGGATATTCATAAGTGTCAAATCATCAGCAAGAAGGATGGTTCTACCCAAACGCTCATCACATTAGAGCAAGTGAACGACATTCTCGTAGGAGCTCAACAGAAGCCAATATATCACTTGTACAACACTTCTTTCCCTTATGCGGAGAAG
>JBGUMY010000306.1:0-3707 GCA_045117095.1 Bacteroidaceae bacterium
ATTCCCAACGAGATACGGGGCTACTACGTGAAACTGCTGCAACTGGGCACCTTGCCCCTGGAGGCAGAACCGACGTTAAGGAGCCTCTTGGCCAAGATAGGCGGTCAGGTGGAACTGCACTCGTCGCTCATCGAGGGTGGCTCCACGTTGCCGATGGTGGAGGGGCAGTGGAACGTGGGCTTCAGGCTGAGTCCCCGACAGGGTGGCAACTGGGAGGTGGAGTGCTTCGTGCGACCGTTGGCGGGCGGCAGGAAGACCTGCAGGTTGGGCGAGGGTCATGATGTCATCATCGACGAGAATGAGGAGGGACGTGTGCGGGTGAAGCGCCATCTGGACAAGGAACGGGCGCAGCGGGCGTTGGTGGCGCAATGCTGGGAGGCGATGGGCTATGACTTTGTGGACAGGGAGGTGTATGCGCCTGAGTTCATGCTCGACCTCGTGGAGGTGATTCAGCGACAGGACTCGTTCTATGCGGAGTGGCCCGAGGGACAAGGATTCAAGGTGAGGTCGTTGGCAAGGGGCTTGGCCAGCTGGAACGGGGTGGTGAAGCAACGTGGACAGTGGTTCGACATCGAGGGGGAGGTGGACATCGACGAGCAGACGCGCATAAGCATCAGCGAACTGCTGGAGCTGGTGGGCAAGAGCAAGGGGAAGTATGTGAAGATAGGCGAGAACGAGTTCTTGGCACTGAGCGAGAAACTGCGCACCCAACTGAAAGCCCTCGACGCGATTGCCAACCGCGAACGGGGCAACATCAAGATCTCGCCGTTCAGCGCCGCCCTGATGGGCGATGACCTGTTGAGGGGCGAACTGCATCTGGAGATGGACGAGACGCTGCGGGACATCCGTCGACGGATTCTGGAGGGGTCGGAATACAGTCCTGCCATCCCCGAGGAACTGAACGCCACCCTGCGCCCCTATCAGAAGGAGGGCTACCTGTGGATGGCGCGGCTGAACAGCTGGGGGGCTGGGGCACTGCTGGCCGATGACATGGGACTGGGCAAGACCATCCAGACGATCGCGTTCCTGTTGCTGAAGAAGGAGGCGGGACCCTCGTTGGTGGTGGCACCTGCCTCGGTGGCGCCCAACTGGAAAACCGAGATGGAGAAGTTTGCCCCCACGCTGAGGGTGCAGATCCTGAACTTTGCCGCCGACCGTCAACAGGTGGTGGAGGAGGCGGAAGCGGGCGACGTGATCGTGACCACCTACGGCATCCTGTTGAGCTATCAGGACATCCTCACGGAGAAGCGCTGGAACGTGGCGTGTCTGGACGAGGCGCACATCATCAAGAACCGAGGGGCGAAGACGAGTGCCGCGGCCATGAAGATTCAGGCGAACTACCGCGTGATGCTGACGGGCACACCGGTGCAGAACCACCTGGGCGAACTGTGGAACCTGTTCCAGTTTGTGAACCCCGGGCTCTTGGGCAATTACGAACACTTCTCGCAGAAGTTCATCGTGCCCATCGAGGGCTATCACGACAAGGACAAGCAGGCGCAACTGGAAAACATCGTGCATCCGTTCATGCTGAGACGCACCAAACAGGCGGTGCTGAAGGAACTGCCCGAGAAGACGGAAATCTACCACACGGTGGAACTGAACCGCGACGAGCTGGCCATCTATGAGAGCATCCGAGTGAGGGCAGAACGGATGTTGCAGGAGGGAGGACTGGACGTGGACATGCACGTGCTGGCCGAAATCACCCGACTGCGGCAAGCGGCGTGCAGCGCCCAACTCATCGAACCCAAATGGACGGGCGAATGCTCGAAGGTCACTGCCCTGGTGGAACTGCTGCAAGGGGTCGTGGAGGGAGGCAACAGAGCCTTGGTGTTCAGCCAGTTCGTGAGCTTCTTCCACATCGTGAGGAAGGAACTCGACCGACTGGGCATGAGGTATTTCTACATCGATGGGGCGGTGCCCCTGAAACAACGCACGGAGATGGTGGAGGCCTTCCAGAACGGTGAGAACGCCCTCTTCCTCATCAGCCTCAAGGCGGGAGG
This sequence comes from Bacteroidaceae bacterium, assembly GCA_045117095.1. Lineage (GTDB taxonomy): Bacteria > Bacteroidota > Bacteroidia > Bacteroidales > Bacteroidaceae > Minthosoma. Next base: position 2,001 of record JBGUMY010000306.1, read on the forward strand.
ACTGGGTCTGAACCTGACAGGCGCCAACTATGTGTTCCACCTCGACCCGTGGTGGAACCCCGCCGTGGAGCAACAGGCCACCGACCGTGCCTACCGCATCGGACAGCAACAGGCCGTGACGGTCTATCACCTGGTGAGCAAGAACACCATCGAGGAGAAGATCATCCGTCTGCACCAGACCAAACGCGACCTCGCCAAGAACATTTTGGAGGGTACGGATGCCAGTTACAAACTCACAGGCAAAGATTTGCTCGAAATGGTTGCAAGGTAAAAATAAAAACCGTACCTTTGCCGCACAAATACAACCAAAACTAATTAAACTATTTCAATTCCAAACACATGAAGAAAGCTTTACTACTTTGGATTGTCCTTGCGACAACCTGTGGCGCATTCGCCGACGAATGGAAGAAGCCAACATTTTCAGGCGTTTTCCTGCCCCTCGTGACAGACGAGACCGTGTACATCTACAACACCGAAGCCAAGATGTTCCTCACCGAAGGCAACGACTGGGGCACCCATGCCTCCGTCGGCATGGAAGGACTGGAATGCATCATCAAGCAACATGTGGTGGATGAGCAGGAATGGGATGGAAAGACCTACGCCATCCTCGTGACATCCATCAAGAACAACAACACGGACTCTCTGTTCATCACGGATGGAGGGCACCTGTATGTGGACTGCAAGAGTCGGGGCAACAGCCTCTTCTACTTCACGGCCTTGGGGAACAACACCTTCCAGATTTCGGCTGCTGACGGGAATGCCGACTGGAACCCCACCAACTATCAGGGATACCTCGTGGGACGTCAGACGGACTATGTGAACGGAGATAACGTAGCCACTGGCACGGGCATCGTGTATGAAGACCCCGTGGAGATGGCTGACCAACTGCAAACCACTTGGGCGTTGGTGCCTGAAACGGAATACAAAGCCTATCTGGCAGACCTGGCGCAATATGAGGCTGCCATGACCCTGCAAGCTGCCATCGAAAAGGCAGAGGGAGAAGGCATGAAGACGGAACTGGAAGACGAGAGAGCTGTGTTGGCCGACACCAACAGCACGCAGGAGGCGCTGGAAGAGGCCACCCGATCGGTGGAAGCCAAACTGCTGAAGTTCTATGAGAAATCCGTCACTCCTGACAATCCGAGGGAGGTGTTCAAGGATGAATGCAACGCCATCGACAACTGGAAGAACGAGATCAATGCGACCACCTGGAACACGCAGACGTGGATTGGTGACGGTTGGACAGGCTTTGAGGGCACGACCCTGAACATCTGGTCGGCCTCACTGAACGGAAAAGCATACCAGTCATTGACCGACTTGCCTAATGGCATTTATGTGGTGAGCATCGCCGTATATTCAGAGAAGATGGACTGCTATGTGTTCGCCAACCTCAACCAGAAGGCGGTGAGTGCTGGGGCAGCAGGTGCCACTTACGAAATCACCACCAACGTGACCGACGAAACCTTGGGATTTGGTGTGGGTCAGGAGAATGCGGGCACCAACTGGCTGGCCGTGGACAATGTCACCATCAAGTACTATGGCAGTGGAACCGATGCCCTGAAATACTGGCTCAACAGTCTGAAGGAAAGCGCAACAGACTTCAGCGAGGTGCCGGTGCAACAAACCCTCGTGGAGGAATACAACCAGGTGATGGAAGAGGTGAAAGCCGCCGAAACGGAAGAAGCCATCCTCGCCGTGATTCCCAAG
>JBGUMY010000307.1:0-4784 GCA_045117095.1 Bacteroidaceae bacterium
TTCTGTTCCTGCACCAACGCAGACACCACATTCATGTAGGAATTGCCGAAGTAGCGATTCACGAAACTGGAGAACTTGCTCCGTCCATAATCTTGCTGGGCAATGGCAGCGGAGTAGATGTAACCACGTCCCTTCGCCTCATGAACGAGGTATCCTTTTCTTTCCAACGACTGAAACATCGTGGCAATCGTGTTGATGTGTGGCTTGGGTGCTTCGTATTCTGCCACCACATCCTTGGGAGCGCATGGACCAATCTTCCAGATCATCTCCATCACCTCTTCTTCTTTCCTTGTGAGTTTTTCCATCTTTTCAACTTTTATAGTATTTATTATTTCTTAAACATTTTCCGCAACTCGATAGCTTCCTGCTCCAATGCGGAGAGGGCCTCCATGTCCTTGTTCTTAACAGCTTTCGCCATACTCCTTATTTCAACTACCTATTTAGTTCAACGATGCAAAGTAATGTCTTTCTACTGACATGACCAAGAGAATAACAATTTTTAACTATGTTTTTAGTTTAGTTATCCATCTTAATCATACTAAATCTTTCATTACTTCGTTAGTAGAAGGGAATCATCTAAACAATTTTGCCCCATGAAACCGAAAACATTTTTCTCATCCATCAAAGATTTCATCACCAAATATTGGTATGTGCTGCCCTTGTTGTTGGCTTTGCTGGCGCTTGTTGAAGTTGGTCTTTCTTTGGCTCACGCGCTTGTACCATCAGCAGCTATTGACATATGGTGCATCTTGATGCTCCTGCTGGTATTGCTTCCTCTCACGTGGATTGTTCTGCTTGCCAACAAAAAATGGTTGAAATGTTTCATCTCCTTTCTGGCGACCCTTGTGATTGTCGGTGCTTGGGGAGTTTATCTCTTTTGTACAAGCTTGCCCATCTTCTTTGGTCCTGACAACGATCCATTTGGCAAGGAACATCCCATCCCAGCGGGGTTGGAGTATCACTTGCCTTTGGATAAACTCATCACTGAGACAGATTCATGCGGTCAAGAGTATATGATTGACCCTGATTCTATGGTGTTGCCTGTTGACATTCATGATACTAACACCTATTTGAGCCTCCGCAACGGTAGCCAAGGAGGGATATACACTTATGACTTCTATTATGATCCACTACCAGCTGGAGAAATCTATCTGAAATGCTTTGAAGTCACAGAGGATATCCCACTCTCCGAACATTCTTGGCCAACCCCCATCTCAAAGAGCAGCCGAGTGGAGATTCAACCCACGACATCTTTTTCCAAACTCGTGGACAAGCAGGAATTCACCATCCACGAAGGTGTTTGGGGTGATTATTATGCAGCACGAATTGAGGTGTGGTTCAAGGATGCTGCGACCAAGCAGGAGAAAAAGCTCTTGGAAAAAGTCTATCGTGTGGAAGGATGGGAGCGATAATCACATTGAACGTGAATTGGGCATAAGGAGTTACGGCAACATCTTGCCCACCACAAGTTTGTCGCCCGAGAGGTCAACCTCGAAGAGATGAGGCACACGGATGTAGCGACCATTGACGCTCTTGTGGCTGTGGACGGACATGAGCCAGCGCCCATCGAGGGTGCGGAAGAGCATTCCATGTCCGAAGTTGGGAGGAGTGATGGGTTTGGGTTCTTGTGTCCAAGGACCATCGAGGGTGCCACTCTCGGAATAGGCGACGCCTTGGGTATAGACATCATCCACCCAACTAGTCCATATCATGCCCAAGCGACCTGTGCCTGTACGGAAGAGGTAGGGGCCATCGGTCACCTTGTTGGGACGGTCTTTGCCATCTTCCACCTCATGGCTCCAAGGTGAGGCGGAAGCACGGAAGAGCAGTTTCCCTTGTCCGACGGAACCGCTGAGGTCGGGTTTGAGTTCTATCTTCTCGATGGTGCCATCCCAGTTCTGCAGCCATTCGCCACAATAGACCATGTAGGGCTTGCCATCGGTGTCCACCCAGAAAGTCCCATCGAGCGTGGGTTGCTTTTCGGGCAGGTAGGTGGCGTCAGCCATGGGTCGGTAGGGCCCTTCGGGCTTGTCGCTCACCAGCACATGGGAAGCGCGACGGGGAATGACATTGCCGCGCACGGTGTCAATCTTGATGTCGTTGTTGGTGAAGGTGGCGAAGTAGTAATATTTGCCTTGGTAGGGATGGAGTTCGGCTGCCCAGATCTGGGGACGTCTGCCCATCCACGACTCAGGGTCGGTCTCTGCCACCCGGTATGGGCCTGCCCAGAGGTTCAGATCCTTGCTGATCCACAGCATGCCACCTGTGCCGGTCATGTAGTAGGACTGCGAGAGGGAGTCGGCCAAGATGCAGGGGTCGGAGAGGTTGATGCTGGTGCGGGGGGTGAGTTTCTGGTACACCCGCACATAATCTATCTCGTACTTCATGGGGAAGGCCGTATCATCGATCTCGCCGCCATTGTCGCCTCCCAAGGCGAGATTGAGCAGGAGGTACTGTGGACGTGTGAAGGGGTTGATATGATGGCCGATGGAACCATTCACGATCTTGTTCATGGGGATGTCGTTCAGCAGTTCATCGTCCAGGTAGATGCGGATGGCTTGCGGTGTCCAGTCCATGCGCCAGAGGTGGAACTTGTCTGCCCAGTCCTTATCCTTGTCGGTGAAATGGCTGAAAGGAATCTTCTTTGAGTTCCACACGGCTTGGTAGCGGCGGTCGTTGCCCCAAGCGGCATTGGCAAGGATGTGGGGGACGCCTTGAATGCGGTAATACTCCATCACGTCTATCTCGCCGCACGAAGGCCAAGGCATTCCTTTGCCCAAGAGCCAAATGGCTGGCCATGAACCACCGGCGGTGGGCAGCTTGGCACGCACTTCCAATCGTCCATACAGGAAGGAGAAGGACTTGCGGGTGGTGAGCGAGGAGGATGTGTAGGGGTGGGAGGCGCCTGGCTCCTCCTTCCTGGCTTCAATCACCAGACATCCATCCTGCTGGTAGGCGTTCTCCTCCTGATACCACTGTGCCTCGTGATTCCTCACATAGCCATGTTCGGCATCCCACAGCTGATGGTTGTAATCGCCGTCGGTGTTGAACTCTTCGCTCCAAATGAGCGACCATCCTTCTGACGCTTGTGTTTGTGTGGCGGAAGGTGTTGTGGTTTGTGCCACCAAGGTGCCCATGGGCAACCCGGCACAGATCATCATCAAACCTAATAGTTGCTTTGTCTTCATAAGTTGTCGCGGTATCCTTTGTTTAAGTCCAGCAAATGGAAGTTGTGTTGTCGTTGTTTGGCGCCTGGTGGGATGGTCATATAGTCGCCATACTTCTGGGTGAGGTAGGCGTCGGGATGCTCGGCGCCGAAGACCATCTTGCCCTCGAAGAGGATGGGGGTGGGAATGCCCAAGACGGTACGAGGCATGATGCCTTTTCGTCCATCGTCGTGATCCACGACCAACGGGGAGGTGTCGAAATCGTAGGCCTTCTGCATGCGTCGCATCTTCTCCTGCACCTCCGCTAAGGTGTAGAACTTGCGACATAGCAATGGAATCCACGACGAGGGGCCATGTCCGTGGCGGTAGGGGTCACGATAGAGGAAGTACTGCACTTTCTTCAGATAGAAATAACGGGCAAAATGGCAACGCTGCACGATGGGGTTGGAACTGATGCCGTCGAGGGGAAACACGTCGATGTAGATGCCACCGAGATATTTCAGGTGCATACGTTCGATGAGTGTGGTGCTGGCATCCTGCACCTTGGCGAATGGAAGGGGATAGGTCTTGTCGGTCTCATAACTCACCACCTCGTAGGGGGCTGGCATCCACTCGTGAGCATGCGCCATGAGCTGGTCATAGTCCTTGCGAGGCATCCCGATGTCGAGGTCATCATCCCAAGGGATGAAACCTTTGTGGCGCATGGCTCCCAACAAGGTGCCGGCGATGATGTAGTAGCGCAGTCCATGTGCCTCACACACCTGATGCACGGCCATCAGGATGTCCAAGATGCGGAGTTGCAAGGGGCGGATGTCGTAAGAGGCCATAATTATTCAAGTGAAAAGTATCGGTTAACAACCATCCGAAGGGGAGTTTCTTTTCTTTTAGTTTTTAGTTTAGACTGACATTTTCCTTTCAACATCTTGAAAGTCTTCCACCGTGTCCACTTCGGTGGCGAAGAGGTCGGTAGTGTCTTCGATATAGAAGGTGTGACCTTGGGGGATGAGCCGTTCGAAGGCACGTTCGTAGAAGATGTTGTCCAGTCCCTCCTGTTCAATCATCACCGCCAACTCTCGGTAGAGGGCTTGGGTGTAGGAGGCAGACATGCGTTCGATGCCAATGGATTCACCTGCCGCATCAGCAATGGAACAAGTCTTGCTGATTTCCTTGACACGTCCTTCGGCATCGGGCACAATTTTCATCTCCTCCTCACCTAAGGGGTGGTTGTTGAGGGCGAGGATGTCGGCATGCTTGGAGGCGAGCAATCTGCCCACAATCTGGGGGTCGAAGAGGATGTCGCTGTCCAGAAGCAGCATCTCCTGACCTTCCACCGCTGGACGAGCCAACCACAACGAATAGATGTTGTTGGTGGAGGCGTAGCGCTCATTATATATATACGTGATGGAGATGTCCTTGTAGTGGGCACCCAGAAAGGCCTCAATCTGCTCGTGCAGATAGCCCGTCACCACCACAAACTCCTTGATACCGTTCTGGATGAGTCCGTCGAACGAGCGCTCCAAAAGACATTTTTCACCAATCTTTAACAGGCACTTGGGGCAGTTGTTGGTGAGGGGACGCAATCGGGAGGCAATGCCAGCCGCCAAAATCACTGCTTTC